>NZ_LWGF01001531.1:0-1188 GCF_001635355.1 Oleiphilus sp. HI0125 | reverse complement strand
GCGCAGCTAACATAACTGAGATTGGAATCGCCCAACTCTCATACTGTGCGACAAGAAACAGATAAACAAAGATCAAAGCCATACCAAACAAAATTGGCGCAAGACCTCCGGCCATGATTTGTTGCAATGCAGAGCCTGTCCACTGTCCCTCATAACCATTCGGCAAAGCGGACGAAGCCAAGCTCTCAGCTGCTCGCATAACATCTCCAGAGCTGTACCCCGGAGCTGGCATTAAGTTGACTGTGACCGCACCAAATAAGTTATAACGAGAAGACACATCAGGCCCAACAAAAGTCCGCGTTGTGATTAATGTGCTAAGAGGCACCATTTCCCCTTTTTCTGTGCGAACTTGCAAGCGGCCTATATCATCGACTTCGTTTCGGCTCGCATCGTCAGCTTGCATCTTGACCTGATAAGTTTGCCCGAACTTACTAAAATCATTAACGTACAAGGCTCCCAATTGAGTTTGTAGTGTTAAGAAAATATCCGACAAGGGGATACCAAGATTCTTCGCTTTTTCGCGATCAAGATCGATAAATATCTGTGGAATATTGGCTTGATATGTTGTGAATGCAAAAGCAATTTCGGGTGTTTGGTTAGCTGCAATGATAAAACTTCGAACAGCCTCACCAAAATCTGCGGACGATTTGCCCTCCAGATTTTTCAGAACATATTCCAAGCCGGATGTTGCTCCCAAGCCAGGTATTGGCGGCATCGAAAACGCGCGAATATTAGCAGCAGAAACCGCATTAAATTTAGTCTGTAAGCGCTGCATCACAGCATCTTGATGTTGACTGGGTTGCTTTCGTTCTGCCCAGTCTTTCAACATCACAAACCCTAAGCCTGCATTCGAGGATGCAGCACCGGTTAACATACTGAAGCCAGGCACAGTAATAAAATCTACCACCTCTTCTTCAGACTCAATGATCTCATGTATTTGATCGAATACTTCTAAAGTACGATTCAAGGATGCTCCGGCAGGCAGCTGAACATCCATCGCAAAACTGCCTACATCCTCATCTGGCACGAAACCTTTAGCAACAATATTAATCGATTGCCCCATACTGAGAACGACAAAAACTAATATGACACCAACAATCATTAGCCGACGAATACTTTTTGCAACAATCGCATGATAGCCATCAGTCAATTTATCAAAATACTGATCGAATTTTCGGAAGACTAACG
>NZ_LWGF01001530.1:0-1075 GCF_001635355.1 Oleiphilus sp. HI0125 | reverse complement strand
CTTTCAGCTGTTTCACGTAGTTGAGAGAGTAGCTCTGTCTCGATGCTCATGCTGAGCTTAACTCGCCAAGCCCAGCGAACGACTTCTCTCAACCAAGCGTCCGATGCGCGGCCTTGGTCTTTGATAGCAAAATGCTCGGCGATCATGATTTCACAAGGTGAAACTGAAATTCGACTCGTCTTGTCCGCATCTTGATGCTCAAGTTTCAAAGATAGGATGCCGTCTTTTCGACCTCTAAATAAAGCAAGCGCTCTATGTGATGGGATCTTTTTGATGGATTCATTGTATTCAAAATAATCGCGAAACTTCTGTGCATCTTGATGCTTTTCATCAGCAACAGAGCTTTCTAATTGCCAGTATTGCCACATTTCATTACGCAGCTTATTTAGTAAATCTGCGTCCTCGCAAAAACGCTCGATCAAAATATATTTAGCGCCATCCAATACAGCTTTTACATTAGTACATCCCAACGTTTCGTTGATGTATTTTTCGGCTTCATGCTCTGGAGATATTTCTGGGGTAGAGAACAGCCTATCTGCTAAGGGTTCTAGGCCCGCTTCAATGGCTATTTGGCCCTTGGTTCGTCGCTTGGGTTTGTAGGGTAAATACAAATCCTCTAGGGTCTGCTTACTTTGAGCGGACTGGATTTTCTTTTCGAGCTCAGGCGTGAGTTTGTCTTGTTCCGAAATGCTATTAAGGATGACTTCTCTTCGTTCATTTAACTCAGTTAAATAAGTTAGTCGTTCATCGAGCTTACGAAGTTGCGTATCATCTAACGCGCCAGTTTGTTCTTTTCGATAGCGGGCAATGAAAGGAATCGTTGCGCCGTCTTTAATGAGGCGAATCGTCGCGTCAACTTGTTCTGTGCGAACAGAGAGTTCGTTCGCAATGGTTTGCGTGATAGATAACATTCGCGTTGTCCGTATTTTATTTTACGAGCGTTTAGATGGGAGCGAAGCCCTGAATTTAAACCCTTGTAAATGAAATAAAGATAGCTTTTTTACTCGGCTTGCAACTCGGTTAAACTACGCGGCTCTATCGTTAATGTGTTTATTGAGGTCAGTTGTGGGGAGTA
>NZ_LWGF01001529.1:0-1471 GCF_001635355.1 Oleiphilus sp. HI0125 | reverse complement strand
CAGCTGAAAGCGGCGCGATTAAAGTATTTGCTGATAATCTAAAAGATTTATTGTTGGCCGCGCCCGCAGGGCCAAAAGTTACCATTGGCCTTGATCCCGGTTTACGTACCGGAGTAAAAGTTGCTGTTGTTGACGCGACGGGCAAACTTTTAGCCTATGACACCATCTACCCTCATGCCCCCAAAAACCAATGGGATACATCGCGAGAACGTATTGCTCAACTTGCAAAAAAATACAATGCTGAGCTATTGAGCATCGGTAACGGCACAGCCTCACGCGAGACCGAAAAACTCTGTGCAGATGTCTGCAAATATTATCCTGACTTGAAGCTCTCTCGAATTGTCGTCAGCGAAGCTGGAGCTTCGGTGTATTCCGCATCAGAAATCGCTGCGAACGAATTTCCCGATATTGACGTCAGCATCCGAGGAGCGGTATCGATCGCTAGAAGGTTACAAGACCCGCTCGCAGAGCTTGTGAAAATAGAGCCCAAAGCCATTGGTGTTGGTCAGTATCAACACGATGTAAGTCAGTTCAAGCTTGGAAAAAGCTTAGACGCGGTCATTGAAGACTGTGTTAATGCTGTTGGCGTCGACGTCAATACAGCTTCTGCACCTTTACTTTCACGCGTATCTGGCATCGCAGCCAACACAGCGTTCAATATTGTTTTGTTCCGCGATACATATGGCGCTTTTCGCTCTAGAGAAGATTTGAAATCAGTGCCTCGTTTAGGCGATAAAACTTTCGAACAATGCGCTGGATTTCTTCGTATTAACAATGGCGAAAATCCGCTAGATGCCTCTGCCGTGCATCCCGAGTCATATTCTGTCGTTGAACAAATTGCCAAATCTCAAGACAAAAAAGTAGTGCAACTTATTGGTGAAACGTCTGTCACACAACTCGACGCCTCGGCCTTCACTTCCGATAGCATCGGCGTTCATACCATTAACGATATTTTGCGCGAACTTGCGAAGCCTGGTAGAGACCCTCGACCTGAATTTAAATCAGCAAGCTTTAAAGAGGGTATCGAAGAGATAAGCGATTTAAAAGAAGGAATGATCCTTGAAGGCAGTGTCACCAACGTGACAAATTTTGGTGCCTTTGTAGATATTGGAGTGCATCAAGATGGCCTCGTGCACATTTCTTGTCTGGCTAACAAGTTCGTGAAAGACCCTCGAGACGTGGTTAAAACGGGCGATATTGTCAAAGTAAAAGTACTTGAGTTTGACGCCAAGCGTAAACGTGTTGCGCTAAGTATGCGATTACAAGACGCAGCCGAGCAAACGACACCAAAGTCATCAGAACAAAAAAACACCAAAGCAAAAAACCAGCAAAACGCGCCACTCAACAACGCGTTTGCTTCTGCCTTTGCTAAGGCTAAAAAACAGTAAGCGCTAGTTAAATACAGACTAACCGACTAAGCTAACCGACTAAATATTCTCCCGCAAATAGGGTGAAAGGATTACACATGACA
>NZ_LWGF01001528.1:0-1406 GCF_001635355.1 Oleiphilus sp. HI0125 | reverse complement strand
TGGGGGCGCGAATGACGGATCCGAATGTAGCTTAAATCCCGTCGAGCACGCAAGCGATCCGAGTCGTCTTTATATAAAGCTCGCTGCGTTTAGTTCTTCCTCTACATGAAACTAAAAACCGACCAAGCAGATTTGCTATGCGCTGCGCCAATAATAAATACATAACAGCTTAGCCCTGCGAGCAGGCCGACAAGGCGGTTGCGGGTTGTGTTGCCCCAACGCAGCGTCATCAAGCCAAATCCGATATACAACAATAACGCAATGATCTTCGCGGCTAGCCAAGGCTGTTCGCTCGGCCAAAATGCCCACGTTACCATCATGATTAAACCTGACAGTAGTAAAAATGTGTCGATGAGGTGAGGGAGTATTCGGGTGAGCTTATGCTCGAGCAGTGCGCTTTGCTTTAATGAGAGAATGCCTCTTAGTAGAAAGCCTAATCCTGTGAGGTAGGCACAACTTACGTGAAATCGCGGTTGCTTAAATAGTACCGCAGAAATGCAAAAGTACGCTGGCGTTGCGCTGGGTGTAGATAACAGCGGGAAGACAATCTGGATTCATTAGTGCTGGAAATGAGCCAAGTTTATACGGCAAACATTGGTGGAGAGGGTAGAAAAGTCAGTGCATGCATCTGACTGGATAGGTTCACACTAAATCAACAGCGGACCAAAGGTTTATTACAAAACGTAGCATTGCGAGCTTAGGCGTTCAAATGGATATGGATTATTTATCGTTATTGGAAAACGAGAACCCCATAAAACTAGTCAAAATTACGGAAGTTCTTGCAAGCGAAAAACTTACCATTACTTGCTTAAAAATGGTTAGCAAATGATTCAGGACGTGAAGCTGATTTTGAATAAGCTTTTTGATTAATCACCGGCTCTGAGAGAGTTGAGGTTATGTTGCTCTGTTGGAGCCTCAAAACAATCGACTTGGCCTAACAATAATACATCCGAATTATGCGCTCAAAAACGTGTATTAATTAACATTTGTAATGAAATTACAAAGAATCGGATTTACAACTCCTCACGAAACCTGTGAGATAAGATGCGTCTTTCTTAGGCCTCCGTCTGATATTGTTTAAAAAATTGCTTGAAAGTTTGGTATTGAGTTTTAACGGCCCCTTGTCAATCCTAATCACTCTTTCTCGCAAAGAATATCTTGATTATTGGAGAGGGGCTAATGTTTTAGTGTCTGATTTATTAAAATAAAAATTATTTTTTATAATTCGTAGCGATGCAATATTGTCTGCAGTTTATACGGAATTATGTAAGATTTTTTGTTATGCGTAAGAATATGGAAGAGAAAGCCATATTTATATTTTCAGGGCCATGTCTAAGAGTATTCCCAAGGATAGTTATATACAACTTTCTCCATACAAATGATGTGTCATCAATGTTAGAGAAGTT
>NZ_LWGF01001527.1:0-679 GCF_001635355.1 Oleiphilus sp. HI0125 | reverse complement strand
TTGTTGGTACGCTTGGTTTACCTGAATTAAGTGGATACGCAGCATCCAAGGGTGGAATTATTAGTTTGACGAAATCCTTGGCGCTTGAGTGGGCTGAATTTGGAATTAATGTAAATGTTGTTGCTCCTGGCTTCTGCGAAACGTCTTATACCGATAATTTCAAGAAGAAGACTGATCTATATCAATTTACATTAGATCGAACACCTAAAGGTCGCTGGGGACAATCTAAAGACATCGCAAATGCATGTGTCTATCTGGCTTCGTCTCTTTCCGATTATGTAACGGGTGAGGTATTGAATGTTGATGGCGGATGGAGTGCTTGGTAAAAATTATGCGTATATTAGGTGTTCTTCCGGCTCGCTATAAATCAACAAGGTTTGAGGGTAAGCCCCTAGTAAGTATCGCTGGTGTACCGATGATTAAACGGACCTGTCAGCGGGCTATGCTCTCGGATAGTTTGGATGAGGTTGTTGTTGCGACTGAAGATGAGCGTATTGAACAATACTGCCGATCTGAAAATATTCCTGTTGTGATGACTAGTGATTCTTGCCTTACAGGCACTGATCGCATAGCTGAAGTAGCCGAAATGCTTGATTATGATTTTTACATCAACATTCAAGGTGATGAGCCTGTTATAGATCCAGTTGTGGTTGATCAGTTGGTCGAGCAATACAAAAAA
>NZ_LWGF01001526.1:0-683 GCF_001635355.1 Oleiphilus sp. HI0125 | reverse complement strand
CTAAGGAGCTTAGCGAACGACTCTCAATCCAGTTCGCTATTGTCTCACGGGTCTTTCTTGTGATTTCGAAAATGACTGGATGTTGCGTCTTTTGTTGGATTACTTGCGCTCTAACCATCACTTCGGAATTACGTGCAATATCGCGAACCATTAGTTTAACCAAGTCGCATCCACGTAATTTGCTATCCAAAGCCAAGTTAAATAACGCCAAGTCTCGCAGTTTTCCAGCCATCTCAAGCCGTGTTCTGATTGCCCATATATGCTCTTGTTTCAATGGAAGTTTTTGACCTACCAGTTTCCCTTTGTTCCAAGGTTCGCGTTTCAGTTGTTTTTCAGAGAAATACATAACTTACCTCCAAAACTTCGTTCATTAATGTGCCTTATTGATTAAGCACGAGAAACATTATGGACAATACTAAAGCTTGGCGCACTGAAACCTTTTGGGTTACACTTGTAACCTATGATTAAAAGCTTCCTCCACAAAGGGCTTCAGAAGTTTTATGACTCTGGAAGTACCTCCGGCATCCAGAAAAAGCATGAGAAGAAGCTGCGTTTGATTCTGACTAACCTTGATCAGGCTGAATGTCCCGATGATATGGATTTGCCAGGTCTCCATATGCATCCGTTAAAAGGTGCACGTAAGGGTATATGGTCAGTAAGAGTAAGTGGCAACTGGCGAGTGA
>NZ_LWGF01001525.1:0-1650 GCF_001635355.1 Oleiphilus sp. HI0125 | reverse complement strand
CAAGCCACCGCCCAAGTAATCGAGCGTAACGAAGATCTTTTTCCTAACGAAGGTAGTTATTTATTTATTGAGCCACCATCAGAGCCAACAAATAATGTTTTTGCATTGCATGATGTTGTGACGTTCAACTACAGAACCTATAAAGCTTTCGAAGAGTTTGATAAAGAAAATATTGTCTTTGGTATCCCTGAAACTGGCGATCGTTATGACGGTATTATTTTGTTTATGCCAAAGTCAAAACCTGAGTTGGAATTGTATTTAGATCTGGCAGCAAGCGTACTAGCAGATCATGGCAAACTGTATCTCTTAGGCGAAAAGAAGAGCGGTATTGCGAGCGGCGCAAAGCGACTCGCGACTCGTTCAAAAGAGTGCGTAAAAATCGATTCAGCCAAACACTGTCAGCTGTGGGAAGCGTCCGGCGTATCGGCTACTAATGTATTTGATATACAAGACTATTTTGAAGTTTTCGATTTTCAGCTCGATCCCGAGAATAAACTCAAACTCGCTGCACTACCTGGTGTATTCGCGAGTGGGCGGTTAGATGAGGGCACAGCTTTGTTGCTCGAACAGGATATCCGTCGCTTGAAAGGACGAACCTTAGACTTCGGTTGTGGGTGCGGCGTAATTAGCGTAGCAATTAAAACTTTGAATCCAGATATAGATGTGGAGAGTATAGACATCAACTGGTTTGCCCTAGAGGCGACCAAGAAGACTTTATCCTTAAATGGATTAACGGCCTCGGTGTATGCGAGTGATGGTTGGGATGAAGTAAAAGGAAGAGTGAATGGCGTCGTAACTAACCCACCGTTTCATCAGGGCGTTTCAACAGAGTATATGACGACTGAGTCGTTTATTAAGACGGCCAAAGACAAAATGGCGCGCTATGCCCCCATGTATATAGTGGCAAATAATTTCTTAAGGTACCCAGAATTGATCACTTCAGTATTTGGCCGATGCTCTGATGTTGGACGAAACAACAAATTCGCGGTCTATTATTGCGAACGTTAAAGTTCGAATGTTTTTGAAAGGAGGTAATAATGACTCAAAAACTTATGTCTAGTGTGAATTATTCCGGCGATGGCTCCGCTAGCATTCCATTTGCTTGGCAATTGCTGCAAGGCGCCTCAACGCAACACTTCGTCGACGGCACGCAATTTACTCCTCCTTTTGCTGAACATCTAGACTGTATCGCGCTTGGGCTTGGTTGCTTTTGGGGGGCTGAACGTGCGTTTTGGCAGCTCGACGGTGTTGTCTCGACTGCGGTTGGCTATGGTGGAGGAGAGCAAGCTGATCCGGATTACAAAACGGTCTGTAATGGTGCGACAGGCCATGTTGAGCTCGTTTTAGTTATTTTTGATGCGTCGAAAATTAGCATACAAGAGATTTTGAAGGTTTTCTGGGAAAAGCATGACCCAACACAGGGCATGAGGCAGGGGAATGACATCGGTTCTCAATATCGCTCTGCTATATATTGGATGAAGCCTGAGCATGAGGCCGTCGCTTTAAAAACGCTAAAAGAATATGAGAAAAAATTGTTGTCGCGTAGCTATGGTGCGATCACGACCGAAATAAAACCGCTTAATGCTTTTTATTATGCAGAGTCTTACCATCAGCAGTATTTAGCAAAGAATCCGGGTGGGTATTGCGGGC
>NZ_LWGF01001524.1:0-1191 GCF_001635355.1 Oleiphilus sp. HI0125 | reverse complement strand
GGCAGCCGTATATTAGTGAGCGCTGGGCAAAACTTTTATGAGGCGACAGTACTGCCGATACCAAGTGTTGGTGAGTCGGCAGCCCTCATATTTTCAGCAATTGTGGTGGGCCAAATTACTGCTCATGCAATTTATGCGCAAAAGATTGAACGGTAGACAATTGCTTAAACTAAGAACCCAGCTGACGACGATAAGGTGGCAAAGCATCAAGCAACAAGCTGCCGTAACGCTTGGTGATTAATCGTTGATCGAGAATCGTAATTTGCCCTGAATCTTGCTCTGTTCTGATCAAACGGCCACATGCCTGAATCAGTCGCAAACTTGCTTCAGGAACAGAGATCTCCATAAAGGGATTACGCCCCTGACTTTCAATCCACTCAGCAATCGCTTGCTCTAAAGGATCATTCGGCACAGCAAACGGCACTTTGGCAATAACAACATGCGTCAGATACTTACCTGGCAAATCGATACCCTCGGCAAGTGACGCCAGACCAAACAAAATACTGCGCTTACCCTGATCTATTTTTTTCTTATGCAGCTGAATCAATTCCTGCTTACCCATATCGTCTTGGGTCAACATATCTTCACGCAAGTCACGATCGACTCTGTAAAACACGTCATTCATCTGCTTGCGCGAACTGAACAACACAAGCACTGCTTTATGATCTTCGATCCAATCTTCAAGATCATCGATCAACTCTTGCGTATGCGCCTGTGCTTGATTCGGCAATGAACGCATCGGCGGTACTCTTAATAGACCCGCTTGCTGAAAATCAAATGGACTTGGTACGCGATGATACACCGAGCCTTCAGGAAGCCCTGCCTTGTGTCGTAAATGATCAAACTTTCCGAGTGCAGTGAGTGTTGCAGAAGTCAACACGGCGCCGTAAGCACGCTTCCAAAGCGCAATATTTAACAAGCCGCCTGCACTCAGTGGGCTGCCAAACAAATAGATGTCTGAACCATTTTCATAGTCACGCAAGGTCGCCCATCGCGCATCTGGCTGATCATCGGGCTTAGAATCTTTTGAATAGAACTGCCACAAAGCATAGTGCCCATCGGCACGGTTAAAGTGCGAACCGATCACTGGGTACCATTGCTCTGCCTCTTCTTTATTCAAACCACAGTCAGATTTCTCGTCCACACTACGATTTAGTTCAGCACGAATCTCATCGAGATAACGACATAGCG
>NZ_LWGF01001523.1:0-943 GCF_001635355.1 Oleiphilus sp. HI0125 | reverse complement strand
TATTATGCGCTTTTGATAAAGACTCGAGCTTAAGTTCCAAAGACGTCATCGTAATGGCCCCTGACATTCAGTCATATGGGCCCTTAGTGCATGCCGTATTTGGCGAGCCGATAAAAAATAAAGCGGGCCAAACCCAACGTATTCAGTATGGCATATCTGATCATGCATTAAGTTTCGAGCAGCCACTTTTAGAATCTTTGATTAAAGTGCTTAGTTTTGATCAATCACGACTTGGCGTTGATGAGTTCTTAGAGTTAATGAGCGTCGAAGCCGTGCGTTCGCGCTTTGAGATGGATGATGCTCAATTAGAATGCTTGCAGCATTTGGTACGTTCCTTAAATGTGCGTTGGGGTTTGTCTGAAAAACATAGAGATCAAGTGTCTGGTGGTGAGCAAACAGGTAGCAATAATACTTGGTTGCAAGGTATTCAGCGTGCGCTCAAATCATATCTCCTAGGTGATATGCCCGCGTTGAAAGTAGAGCAAGACTTTGTCCCGATTTCGCTAAGAACACGTGAGTCGCAAGACTTAGTGGGCATGCTAGCAAGTATTATTGATTTGATTGAAGACTGTATGTCAGTGTTTTCTGGTAAACAGTCAACGATGATATGGATGAATCGAGTTCAAGCTATTTGGCAACAATGGTTTGATTTGAATATCGTAGACGAGTCAGTACAGCGCTTAATCGATCGCGCCTTAGATAGCTGCCGCGAGCAAGTCATGTTGACCCAATTTGATCAGACTATTCCGTTCTCGATTATTCGCGGAATCCTTCAAACTGAACTTGATAAAGAGAAAGTGAGTCAGCGTTTTCTGGCTGGGCGCATGAACTTCTGCAACTTGATGCCAATGCGTACTGTTCCGTTTCGTTTGGTGTGTTTGCTCGGTATGAATGAGGGTGAATATCCGCGGCATGATTTAAATCAAAGCTTCGACTTAATGGC
>NZ_LWGF01001522.1:0-895 GCF_001635355.1 Oleiphilus sp. HI0125 | reverse complement strand
TGCAAGCAAAACGGCTGATTAACTTTACGCCTGTGTCGTAAAGGAAAAACGATGTACGACTTACTGTACGTATGCGCGGTAAGTGGTTTTTAAACAAGCATATTGAGGAAAATATCATGGCATTAAGCGCAGCAGAAAAAGCAGCAATTCTTAAAGACTACCAACAATCTGAAGGCGACACTGGTTCTCCTGAAGTTCAAGTTGCATTGTTGACTCATAACATCAACAAGCTTCAAGGTCACTTCAAAGGTAACAAGCAAGATCACCACTCACGTCGTGGTTTGATTCGCATGGTTAACCAACGTCGTAAGCTTCTTGATTACTTGAAAGGCAAAGATGCAGATCGTTACCTTTCTTTGATCGGTCGTCTAGGTCTACGTCGCTAATCTCGAATTAGCAGCGAGACAAACAAGGGTAAATGGTTACAAGAACCAACTCCCAAGTTTAGTTGTAGTACCGGAGCGCTTTAGGGCCCTCCGGTATTTTCGTTTTTAAGACAATCGTAATTCTATTGTTATGCGATTGATCTATTGTAAGTACGTGATTTTGTAGGTGTCTAAAACGAGCACCAGTGCATTAAAAATCAAAACACGAATAGGGTAGCTTCATAGGTTTGCAGTAAAGTTTTATAGCTGAGTGCTTTAGAAAATTTGCGTTTACGTTATTTTTCTAAAGTATTGAGCATAAAGCTTTAGTTGTAGTGATCGATGAGGCGTTCTTTTTATATTTAAAAGTAAAGGAGCCGATGTGAATCCGGTAACTAAACAATTTCAATACGGTAACTCTACCGTTACGCTAGAAACTGGTCGTATTGCACGTCAAGCCGCAGGTGCGGTGATGGTAACGGTTGACGATACTTCTGTATTGGTAGCAGTGACTGCTTCAAAAGAAGCAA
>NZ_LWGF01001521.1:0-2626 GCF_001635355.1 Oleiphilus sp. HI0125 | reverse complement strand
ACAATTGTTGAAGCAAAGCCATCACTACTCCCTAGTAGCAGTAACGAGATTAGTTTTACGGTAAACTCTCTCGATAACCCAGATCTAATAGCTCATTCCGAAAGCCGCTTCCTCGGCGCTCGCGAATGATTATGTAAACTTAGCCCGGAACCCTGATGTCGAGTCAAACAATCCAATCTAAACAGCCAGATCCAAAAAAACGAAACTGGCTGTATTTTATTATGTTCTTCCCTTTAGCTTCTGTATTTCTCAGTAGCATCATGATCTACCATGCAGTGAACGGTAAAGACTCACTCGTTAGTGACAACTATTACAAAGATGGGCTCGATATAAACCAAACGATTGGGCAAGATCGTCTAGCTAAAAAACTTGCTGTACGCGCCTATGTCAGTATTGACGCAGAAGGCAACGCGCTACTAGACTTGAAAAGTCTAGCCAAAACAAAAGAGCCTTTTGTTACGCTCAAACTTGTCCACCCTACTCTCGGAGAGAGAGATTCAGTGACAAAATTCTTACCTACCGCTGAAGGTCCGTATGTCGCAGAAGTACCTGAAAACCTTAGCGGAAACTGGTATCTCGATCTATATGCGCATGATGAGTCATGGAGAGTTCGTCAAAAAACCTCATTGCCAACAGAAAACTATTTGCTTGCACCCTAGCCATACCTGATGACAACACCCTGTTTTCACTGCGGTGAAGCGGTCCCTACTGGCTTCTCCGCCACCTTAAAGATCAAAGGTAAGAACGAACCTTTTTGCTGTTATGGTTGCTTAGCCGTAGCAGAAGTGATCTCCCATGAAGGTCTCGATAATTTCTACGCTCACCGCACTGAATTCTCCCCCAAAGCTGAAGAATTGAAGCCCAGCGAATTAAAGCAACTAGAGCTTTATGATGACCCGCTATTACAAGAAGAGTTTGTGCAAGCTCACGATGGTGTATTGCAAACCTCTTTGAGTATTTCTGGCATTACCTGCGCAGCATGTATATGGCTATTAGAGCGCGATATTAATGCCATCGACGGTGTACTAAATTTTTCGATAAACCACAGTACACACAAAGCCTATATTGAGTGGGAGACACCCTGCCAATTAAGTGAAGTTCTTATTAAGGCTAGAAAACTCGGCTACAACGCTAAGCCTTACAGACATCATGAAGCAAAACTTGCGGCCCTAAGAGAGAAACGCATCACTGTATTTCGGATCGCTGTCGCGGGCATCGCTACGATGCAGAACATGATGTTCTCTATCCCTCTCTATTTGGGAATGTATAACGACCTCGACACGCAACTGATTTCGCTATTTCGATGGGTCAGCATGTTCATGGCCGCGCCAGTTGTTGCCTTTGCTTCACTCCCCTTTTACAGAGCCGCTATTCGCAGTCTCAAATCACGCAAACTAGGCATGGACATGCCTGTTTCATTTGCGATTATTATTGCGTTCTTAGCGAGCAGCTATACAACCATTACTACCGTCCCAACCTTAGAATCAGACGTATATTTTGATTCTGTTTCAATGTTTGCGTTCTTCCTTTTACTGGGTCGGTTCATTGAAATGCAGACACGCCATCGTTATTTAAATGATGATGTAGATATGGACCAACTGCTTCCAGAAACTGCCACATTGGTTGAAGGCGATAGTACAAAAAGCCTGGTATCTCAGCGTATTCAAGTCGGCGATATCATCCGCATTAAACAGGGCGAATTAGCCGCAGCAGATGGCTTAATCGAAAACGGCTCTACCAGGTTTGACGAATCCGCATTAACAGGCGAATTCTTGCCAATATATAAAGCGACGGGCGATGTTATTCACGCCGGTACCGCAAATATGGATAACACCATAGACATTCGAGTAACTGCCTCCGCGAAACAAAGCCGCTTATCATCAATCGTTAGGCTTATTGGGAAAGCTCAAGCTGCAAAACCAAGCACTCAAACGATTGCTGATAATCTTGCCTCGTATTTTGTTACCTTCGTACTGCTCGCCTGCGGTTTAACAGCGGTCTATTGGTGGAACATCGATTCTGACAGAGCCTTTGCAATTACCCTATCCGTCCTCGTCGTAACATGCCCTTGTGCCTTATCACTCGCCACACCGACTGCTTTGACCGGCGCAACATCAGCATTACGTAGACTTGGATTCTTGCTTACCAAGCATCATGCACTCGAAGCTATGTCCCAAGCGAATGATGTTATTTTTGATAAAACAGGGACACTCAGTGAAGGTCGTTTATCGATCTCTCACGTTCAGCTTGCCACTAACACTAACTTGGATAAAGAAACCGCGCTTATATTTGCAAGCGCGCTTGAGCGCCAAAGCGCCCACCCAATTGCCAAGGCATTTATTCAGCAGACAAGCAAAGAAGTCATCGACGCCAAGAATCATGTTGGTTTAGGCGTGAGCGGAATCATTGATGGCTCTCGCTATTTTATGGGCAGCGCTAGCTTTATCGAACAAAATACGTCTACGCTCGATAAACAAGAACTGCAACATCAACACGATGGACCTGTCGTATTTATGTCTGACGGCACTACATTAGTTGCTCGGTTTGAGCTCGAAGACACTCTAAGAGAAGAGGCAGCTGCCTGCATTGAAACGCTGCGTAAGCTGGGCAAAACCGTGCATATTTT
>NZ_LWGF01001520.1:0-1073 GCF_001635355.1 Oleiphilus sp. HI0125 | reverse complement strand
CAAAAAAATAACATGCTATGCCCGTATCAACGCCGTTTCCTTTGTTTCCTACATATGATGAATTAAAAGATGTTCGTCTAGATGATTTTCCCGAACTCAATACCTATTTAGAAAAGTCTGATAAATGGAAACGCAATGCATGGCAATGGGGTCAAGAATTTTTGTCTTATATTGGTCGCAACAAATCTCAGCATACTTACACACGTTTTCGTTCAGAACTCGAAAAGTTTTTATTGTGGTCATTTCTTGTATCCGATAAGCCAATTGATGAGCTGCGCAAATCAGACATCCTTGCTTATGCAGATTTCTTTTGGCAACCGCCGTTAAATTGGATTTGCTTTGTGAATCACGAGAAATATCGTTTCTCTAACGGTGTGTTTGAAATCAATCCCGAATGGGCTCCATTTCGATTAGTTCAAGCTAAAGGCGATCAGTCCAAGCCAGATAAAAAATTATATCGTCCATCGCAGCAAACCTTGCACGCAATGTTTACAGCTTTAAATGCGTTCTATAAACATATGATGGATGAAGAGATTTGTTACGGAAATCCGGTTCAAGTTGCTAAAAAAGACTGCAAGTATTTTATAAAAGACGCACAAGTTAAAGACGTGAAACGTCTGAGTGAAGATCAATGGCAATATTTGCTTGATGTCGCTGAAAAAATGGCCAATGACGACTCAAAGTATGAGCGGAATTTATTTCTCATTGCGTCCTTAAAAACCTTATTTTTACGAATTTCAGAGTTCTCAGAACGCGCAGACTGGGTCCCAACAATGGGACATTTCTGGAAAGATAATGATGATAATTGGTGGTTAAAAGTATATGGAAAAGGTCGAAAGTTACGGGACGTCACCGTTCCACCAAGCTTTATTCCATATTTAAAGCGATATCGAGCGTCTAGAGGATTAAACAGTCTTCCTGTATTGGGAGAAACGCACCCTATTATTGCGAAGATTCGTGGCCGCAATGGTATGACGGCTCGCCAATTATCGAGGTTGGTACAAGAGGTTTTTGACCAGGCTTTTGAAGCGATGCGCTTAAGCCATGGCGAAGAGGCAGCGGCACGTTTTCAG
>NZ_LWGF01001519.1:0-1068 GCF_001635355.1 Oleiphilus sp. HI0125 | reverse complement strand
GTCGAGATGTACGTTCTAATAATTCGTGGATGCATAACACGCCGCGTTTAGTGAAAGGAAAAAACCGTTGTACAGCACAGATCAATACAGCAGATGCTAAACGTTTGAAGCTCAAACATGGTGAATTAGTTAAAGTCTCTTCTGACTATGGTGCGGTCACTATTCCTTGTGAAGTCACAGACGACATTATGACGGGCGTTATGAGTATTCCTCACGGTTGGGGGCACGATCATGAAGGGACGCGACTTTCTGTGGCAAGTCAGAAGCCAGGGGTGAACCTTAATGTCCTTATTTCTGATCAGTTCGTCGATAAGTTAACGGGTACTTCAGCTCTAAATGGTATGCCTGTGCGTGTTGAAGCGATTGCTTCAACTGCTACAAAAAAGCGACGAAAAACCACTACCAAGAAAACAACGAAAGCGGTAAGTTAAAGCATTAAGTTTACTGTAGAGTTGTATATATGGTGATTCCCCGTAAGGACGTAAGCGAAGAAGCGCTTGAAGGTTTGTTAAAAGAATACTGTCTTCGCGCTTGGGGTCTAAATGACGTGGAATCGCCGATCGAAGATCGCATTTATAGCGCACGTGCTGCGCTTGATAACGGCGATCTTGTTTTGTGGTATAGCGAGTACGAAGAGAGTGCTTATTTATTGGCCACAAAAGACCTTCCTGAACAGCCAAAGGCTGATGCCTCTTACGACGTGTAAGTCATGTCTAAATTTCTTGTAGGTGAAGAAGAATTATTCAAGCGCGCTGGGAAAGATCGTTTTCAGCGGGGTAAGAATGCGTACACCCCTGATTTAGTGCAAGACTATCAGCGAGATGGCCTAGCGGTAACAGCCAAAGTTGAAGACTACACTGTCACACTGAATTATGCGGGCAGTATTGTGGACGGGCACTGTACTTGCCCAGATTCCGATGGGTTCGATTTTTGTCAGCACTGTGTTTCTGCAGTATTACACGGTAACCGTCTTGAGCAACAAGTACTCTCCCTTTCCAAAGGTCCCGAAAAATCTCGCATATTTGCGTATTTGATTGGTCTCGAGAAACAAACACTGGCGAAGCACTT
>NZ_LWGF01001518.1:0-2327 GCF_001635355.1 Oleiphilus sp. HI0125 | reverse complement strand
TGCGCTATATCCTGCAACCAGCCACGTTGAGAATGCCACGGAGAGCGGTGCGATAAGATTGGTGCCAATCGCGGGAATAGCAAGATGAAGAATCGCTTTCCAACTTTCGATAATTCTGCCGCGACAATCCTTGAGGCTTAGAAAGCGTAATTTAATAGCCAATAAATACAGGCCAATGATTAAGGCAAAAGAATAGGAGATGACGGTCGCAATGGCCGCGCCTTGCAAGCCTAAAGCGGGAAGTCCGAAATAACCAAAGATCAGTATCGGGTCGAGAATGATGTTCACAATGGCGACGACGATCATAATCATACTTGGAATAAAGGTGTTGCCAGCCGCGCGCAGTGCAGAATTTCCAACCATGGGAATAACGACGATAAAACTGCCTAAGAACCAGATGTCCATAAACTCATGGATTAACGGCAGTAGGGTGTCTGGCGCACCTAAGGCGATAAAAATTGTATCAATATTGTGATAACCGATAATCGCGAAACTCAGCGCCACGCTCAGGCCTATGAACAGTGATTGCGTGGCATAAATACGAACGCGCGTCGTATCACCTGCACCAATTGCACGAGATATCAACGATGAGCTACCGATGCCAATGCCGAATGCGAGGCTCAACAGTATTGAGACAACAGGGATGGTGAATCCCATTGCGGCAAGGGGTTCGGTACCCAATTGTGCGACATACCATGTGTCGACGATGTTCATCGACATGATCGATAAAATGCCCCAAATCATGGGTATCGTCATCTTGCGCAGGTGCGGGCCGACAGGGCCGTTTGTTAAATCAGATTGAATCATTCAATGAGAACGTAGTGTTGAGAGAGTAGTGAATACACTGGTGTTGGAGCACAGACTTAGGACTTTTTCTCTTGCTCTTCTACGAAGTGCAGGGCCATATTAAATGCTTCTCGTGTATAAGCGAGTACGTGGGCAAACCCTTCGTCGCTCAATTCGCGTGCACTATCTTTGGAGCGCAGTATGTTAATGAATTCACGCTCACGCTGATATTGCAGAGGAAGCCTCCCTGCACCCCAATCATGCAGTAGTCGCCAAGTCTCAGGTGAATACGTTCGGCTGTACTTCAATATAAAAGGAATTGGGTCGTTACGAGCCAGCAACGAGCTTAAACGTAAAATTAATTCGAACGATAGGGTAGCAGTGCCATTTTCAACTGCTTCAATAAGCGATTTGTCTTTGAGCTGAAGTGCTTCGTTTAATTCGTTGATTGTAAGCCCGGCAACTTCTCGTAGATCTTTTAAACTCTCACCTGCGGCTACCATCAACTTCAACTGATCTTGAGATTGAATGAGTGCCTTACCAACTTTGTAGGAGGTATCTGTTGTGCGTTTAGCTATCCTAAAAGCCTGGCCAGCAGCAGATCCAACACGATCAAATAGCCCTGCAATGGTTTCTTCACTAACCCATGGCTCAACTGGTGTATGTTGATCATTTGATTTGTTTGAGGGTTTTTCTGAGCTAGAGGGCGTATCTTGATTTTGGCTTTCTGGTGATGCATCAAGATCTGTAGGTTTTGAATCAATGTCTTGCCCGACCTTTTCGTCGGGCAAGTGTCTTGAGGAAGGCTTATCGTCGCTGGTCATTACTGCTGACTATGAGGCTTTTGCGATCGAAGCTTTTGCAGTTACTTCAATGAAATCAAGCAATACCTCGACGCTCTCGTCAACGATAAAGTCTACTTCGAGTTCGTCGCTCTGTGTCTTGCTTGCCTGAGCTTCGACGTCATCTTCCCAAGCCTTGAAATCAGCATATGGTTCTTTGCCTTCAAAGCTACGACGCTTGTTTTCTAGGTCGAGTTGCTCTTTTTCAGCTGTCTTGATTTCTTTTTGGCGAACTTCTTTATTGAGAGATACGCGATCTTTTGTGCGTTGCTTATCGAGCAATGCAATCTCTTCAAGTAAGACTTGGTATTCTTCGTTTTTCGCAAAGCGCTCTTCATGGCGTTGATTCAATACTGTTTCAACACCGTCGTTGCTAGCGAGTTGTTTAAAATCGGCCGCTGCAATAGCATCCCAAGGAAGAGCGTTTTCAAGAGAATTTTCACCTACTTTAGTCGTATCGACCGTATCAGGGATCAGAATGTCTGGTACAACGCCTTTGTGCTGTGTGCTGGCACCCGAGATGCGATAAAACTTAGCTTGAGTGATTTTAAGCTGGCCGTGGTTTAAAGGACGAACAGATTGAACGGTACCTTTACCAAAGGTTTGAGAGCCCATCACGATACCGCGATCGTAGTCCTGAATGGCGCCTGCAAAGATTTCTGATGCAGAAGCACTCAAACGGTCAACGAGAACGAGTAA
>NZ_LWGF01001517.1:0-684 GCF_001635355.1 Oleiphilus sp. HI0125 | reverse complement strand
GATTGTGACAAGTACGTGCATTAAGTAAACTTCGCAAGATAATTTTAAGTACAACTCACAACGGATTCTTCATTATGTCACGCCATCAAAAAATCTCTGTTGGCCCAATGCCTTCTCAGAAAGAGGATTACTCTGAATACGAAGAGACTCAGGTCCTTTGGGGGCGAATTGGCTTGATCTTTGGCGTCGTGTTTGCGGTCGCTTTTTCGGCGCTTTACCTTGTCTTTGAGCCACTGAATGATACTCCCACCGTTGTGAGTGTAATTGAGCAGCGCAAGATTGCGGCTGCACAAGAGACAACTATTATGGAGAACACACAAGCGCCAAGCGAAGAAGCGGTTGTGGCAGCGCTCGAATTAAAGAGCGATGTTGAGGCTGAAGTAGACCCTACGCCAGTGGCATTAACTCAGCGAGCAGCTTCATTAACGCAAACTGCGGTGCAAGCGCCCGTATCGGCAATCTCTACATTAAATCCTGCGATCATTTCGGCGAGTTTAGCGCGAGGTGTTGATGAGAATCGACATCCTATTGATCTGCTTGGCTATGAAGTGAGTATGGATGGTGAGAATCTGATTAAGGTCGTTCTTCATACTGAAATGCTAAACATTCAAGGTACAACTCTTTTTCACGAGTGGTTTTTGAATGAGAAGCGTCAGGCAAGGGTGCGTATACCGATCAATGCTG
>NZ_LWGF01001516.1:0-1076 GCF_001635355.1 Oleiphilus sp. HI0125 | reverse complement strand
GAGTCAAAAGTGCCGAAGCCCATTAAACGTAAAGTTCCGCCTTTTGGTTCGTTAGGGTTTACCCAGTCAAAATGTGTAAAGCCTTCATCGTATTTTGCAGAACCATAGAGAGAAAGCGCATGCCCTGAAATGATTGTTGGCTTAGGAGCTTCGGATTCACTGTGCGCGTGTTGGCTCAGTAATAGAAGGCTCAAAAGAATGAAAAGAGTGTTTGCCATAGTTTGAGCCTTAGGTCCTTTTAAGATGCTTAAAGTAAGTCGGTGATAGGGTTGGAAGACCAAGGGGGAGTATACAGGGCTTCCATTTCCGAGGCACTTACAGCACTAAAGTGTGCGTGTTGCCGTACTGGCTTTTTGTCTTTATCGATCAAAAGCGCTCTAACGCCTTCAGCAAACTCTGGGTGGCGCACAAGGTTGGTGGCAAGTATTAACTCAGAGCTGAATACTTCTTTCAAACTTGCGTATCGGAAACGTCTGAGTTGCTCGAAGATCACTAACATAGATTGTGGTGAGCCTGCATTCATCGTGGCAATCGCTTTGCTCAACCAAGGGCTTGCGTCTTTGATGCTATTTAGGTCATGAACAATATCGCCAAGCCCTCCTGTTTGGCATATGCCCTCGAGTAAACTCTCATGGTGCGATAAGTTCGAATCAACTGAGTTTTCGCAGCCAAGTTCGTAGATGATTTGGCTAACAAGCGCATGGTTATCTTTGGTTTTCCATGATGCAGCAGCCAAAGCGCTTTGTAAGCTTTCGAGTTTTTCGTTTGCAACGAAATGATCTGCGATGCCAAGTGTCAGCGCGTCCGTTGCATTAATACTTGCTCCTGTTAGCGCAAAGAATATTCCCAAACCACGTGGCATTCGACTCAAGAAATAAGTACCACCTACGTCAGGAAACAAACCAATGGTAATTTCGGGCATTGCGATGCGAGAAGTTTCCGTGACCACACGATGACTGGCTCCAGCCATCAACCCAAGTCCACCGCCCATGACAATGCCTTTGCCTAAACAGATGATTGGTTTTTCATAGGTGTGGATTAAATAATTGAGTTGGTACTCTTCTAAGAAGAAGGTT
>NZ_LWGF01001515.1:0-1043 GCF_001635355.1 Oleiphilus sp. HI0125 | reverse complement strand
TCGGGCTAAAGGTTCATCATCTGCAATTAAGATCTTGGTCGCTTCTTTCATATTAATGACTGCTTTGAATTGGCAGCCGGAGCGTTGTGGTAAAGATGTTATTGTGTTGACTTGTCTTCAGAACGGCAGTCTTTTTGTACATAGCAGAAAGGCGATCTGCAATATTCGATAAAGCGATATGATTTCCGTGCGTGTTTTTTTCTGATTCCCCAACAGGATTAGACACTAATAAATACACATGCTCGTTCTTTATATACGCTTCAAAATCGATTGTTCCTCCATCTGCTAGAGGTTGAATGCCGTGATAGATTGCATTCTCAACAATCGGTTGTAGTGTCAGAGGTGGAATCATTACCTGCAAAGTATTGTCGGCGATTTTCCAAGATACCCTTAACCGATCGCCAAGTCGTAAGCCTTCTATATTCAGATACTTTTTACACAGAGAGATCTCTTCTTGAAGCGCAACGTATCGGCGCTGTGTATTGAGAGTGGAGCGAAAAAGTTCTGATAAATCGAGTACCGCGTCCTCCGCTAGTTCAGGTTTCGTAGCGATCAAACTGGCGATGCTGTTCATGCTATTAAATAAAAAGTGCGGTCGAATGCGAGATTGAAGTGCCTCAATTCGCGCTTGTAGTTCGGCTTTTTGCTGCTGCTTCGCCAGATAGCCCAAGTAAAAGTAACGGAGTGCTAATCCGCTAATTAGTCCTGCAACAATCGTATTTTGAATAATGAAATTGGCGTTATCGACAATATGGGTTTCTACAAATCGTATGCTGGCATAACTAATCAAGGCCGTTACTAGCATAACGATAAGTAGTGCTAAAAAAGCCTGGGCAATGATGCTAAAGCGAGCATTGATTGGACGAGCAGCACAGAGTAGAACGCAAGAACTGAGTCCAATGGCATGCAATATGAGCGAGGTGAAGCCAAGGGTTTGCCAATCTAGCAGGCCATGCGTTGTTTGAATCAAAGCAATAATAAAGGCCAAAACTTGCGTGCATAAAATGACGATCGCAATGCTTTGAGCGTGACATAAATTCGGA
>NZ_LWGF01001514.1:0-846 GCF_001635355.1 Oleiphilus sp. HI0125 | reverse complement strand
TTTCTAGCTTCTAGCTTCTAGCTTCTAGCTTCTAGCTTCTAGCTTCTAGCTTCTAGCTTCTAGCTTCTAGCTTCTAGCTTCTAGCTTTCGCTATCCATCAAATAATCAGCTTATATCCTTCGGATGAGCTGGCGAATTCCGCTTTGTATTTCCAGCAGCGTTCAATGTTTTCGGCATTGAGTACGTCTTCCACATTGCCTTTTTGAACAGCTTTGCCTTGGTCGATGAGTAAGGCCTTGTCGCAGTATTTCAGTACATGGTTTAGGTCGTGGAGTACGCCAACAATGAGTATGTTGTGCTGTTTACAGAGTTGAGTGACAAATTCTAATAGTTGGTGTTGGTGTCCAAGGTCTTGGGCTGAGAGTGCTTCGTCTAACAATAACACGGGTGTTTGTTTGGCTTGGCTAATTTGTACCAATACGCGTGCGAGGTTTACGCGTTGCTGTTCTCCACCTGAAAGCTGAGGGTAATATTCATCTGCTAAATGCAGGCAGTCGCAACGGCGCATGCATTCGTTTACTACTTGCTCTGCTTGTTCTCTACTAAGTGAAAGTGGTGTGAGCCCTAGTTCAACGACTTCTTTTGCTTTGAATGCAAATGAGAGAATTGACGACTGAGGAAGTACGCCTACATGGCGAGCGCGCTCCATTGAGTCCCATTGCCGAAGTTCTTTTCCGTGTAAGAGAATGTCGCCGGTGTAGTTGTTGTCGCCGGATATGGCTTTTAAAAATGTAGACTTACCTGCGCCATTGGCGCCGACAATTGCCCAAAATTCACCCTCGCTAAATTCCTCATGGGTTGTACGAAGTAGTGTTTTGTTTCCTGCTTTAACTTGTAAATTGTTAA
>NZ_LWGF01001513.1:0-907 GCF_001635355.1 Oleiphilus sp. HI0125 | reverse complement strand
TGTAAACACCATAATCGCCGCTCTCAACCGCACGCTGAACCGTGTTTACAACATCAGGATTGAAGGCATGATACTCTTGGCCATGTACATATTTGAGAAGACCACCCGGCTCGATTGATTTACGCGCTTTCCAAGCCTCATTCGCAAGCAATGACTGCTCAGCTTGTAAATTCGCAAAACTCGCACCTTGAATTCGGCTCGCCACACCTTTGAAACAAAGATCAACCACATCGTCAGAAAGACCAACTGCTTCAAACAATTGAGCACCACGGTAAGACGCAATCGTTGAGATTCCCATTTTAGAAAGAATCTTAAGAAGGCCTTTACCAATCCCTTTACGATAGTTGTTTTTCGCCTCGATTGGATCCATCAACATCTCGCCGCTCTCGATCAAGTCATTCAACACTTGATAAGAAAGGTATGGATACACCGCGGTTGCACCAAAGCCAAACAATACCGCGAAGTGGTGTGAATCGCGTGCAAAACCAGTTTCAACAACGATGTTGGCATCACAACGCAAGCCATTCTCAACCAGGTAGTGGTGCACTGCACCTGTAGCCATGAATGCATTGATTGGCAACTTACCTTTTTCAATGTCTCGATCCGACAAGACAACAATCACTGAGCCATCACGAACAGCTTGTGNCGCTTTTTCNCACACATCTTGAATCGCTGCTTTCAGGCCTTGTTCAGGATCAAATTGCAATGAAACAGTCGCTGAACCAAAACCTAAAGAATTGTCTAAAACCGCAGCAAACTTAGCTGGACTCAAAACAGGCGTAGTTAAAATAATACGCTTAGCGTGCTCAGGAGACTCTTCAAATACATTTCGTTCCGAACCGATGCATGTTTCAAGCGACATAACAATCGCTTCACGCAAAGGATCGATTGGAGGATTCGTAACCTG
>NZ_LWGF01001512.1:0-639 GCF_001635355.1 Oleiphilus sp. HI0125 | reverse complement strand
AGTCGCGAATCAAGTTTGCTTGCTCGATAAATGGCGGTGCAATCAGTGCTGGGATGGCTAGCACTGCGAGTAGGTTAAATAAGTTAGAGCCGATGATATTGCCAAGAGCAAGGTCATGGTGACCCTTCAATGCGCTAGCAATCGATGCCGCTAATTCGGGCAAGCTTGTACCTATCGCGACAATGGTTAAACCGATGATCAAATCGCTAATTCCAAGCGAACTTGCTATGCCACTTGCCCCCCAAACGAGCATTCTTGAACTTAAGATAAGGGCTGCAATGCTTCCGACCAAAATCGTGATCGCTTTGGTTTGAGCCATGGGTTCATTGTCTTGTACTTCCTCAGGTAATTCTGAAGAAGAGGAAGAGAGTTTAGCGAGTGCGATGAGCGAGATGAGGAGTATGCCAATAAGGATCAAGCCATCGTTGAAATCGAGCAGGCCGTCGATGATGACAATCGTTGCGAGCGCTGTTGCGATCAAAAGTATAGGTAGTTCAATTTTTAGTATTCCGAGCTTAATCGGAATAGCAGAAATGAGCGTAGTTACACCGAGCACTAGTGCTATGTTCGCAATGTTGGAGCCGAAAGCGTTTCCAACGGCGAGTGTGCTGGCTCCTTCGAGGGCTGCCATGCCTGATA
>NZ_LWGF01001511.1:0-909 GCF_001635355.1 Oleiphilus sp. HI0125 | reverse complement strand
ACTCGATCTGGCTCTGCATATTCGCCAGTATCCAAATCAACGATGCGCGCATCGATTTTCTTAAACGCTTCTTGGATTGCAGTTTTATCGGCACCTGCTGGAAGCAAACCCGCAGCCGCTAAGATGTTTGCTTGCAAGTTGAGCGCTTTGTTCTCCTGCTGAGTTGGCTTCAGGATAACAACTGAACCCGCAACAATGATTGAACATACAAGGCACAACAAAACTGCAACAGTAAAGGTTTTACCCATGGTTTCTTTACTAGACACGAGCCAACCTCCTCGTAATATTCGCTTGAACAACGTAATGGTCGATCAACGGTGAAAACAAGTTCGCGAACAGAATCGCCAACATAATGCCTTCTGGGAAAGCTGGGTTTACAACGCGAATAAGAACCGTCATTACGCCAATTAAAGCACCGTAGAACCACTTACCGGTATTGGTCATAGAAGCAGACACAGGGTCTGTTGCCATAAAGATCATACCGAAAGCAAAACCACCAATAACGAAGTGCCAGTAGAATGGCAGATCAAACATTGGGTTAGAGTCCGAACCAATTAGATTCAGCAAGGTAGACATCGCAGTCATACCAAAGAACACACCCATCACAATACGAAGTGAGGCAATGCGCGTTGCGAGCAGAACCGCACCGCCGATCAAAATCGCTAGCGTTGATGTTTCACCCATCGACCCTTGAACGGTACCGAAGAATGCATCCAACCAAGTTATGTTGTTCGCCATGATCGCTTCGACACCACCACTTGCCGCGAGGCTAAGTGAAGTAGCACCAGAGAAGCCATCAACTGCAGTCCACACGACGTCACCTGAAATTTCAGCTGGGTATGCGAAGTACAAGAATGCACGACCAGTCAAAGCAGGGTTTAAGAAGTTCTTACCGGTACCACCAAAGAT
>NZ_LWGF01001510.1:0-16829 GCF_001635355.1 Oleiphilus sp. HI0125 | reverse complement strand
ATCAAGCAAATAGTGCGACAAGTTCGCGACCGAGATATTGGCGTACTTATCACCGACCACAACGTGAGAGAGACCTTAGACATTTGCGAACAAGCCTATATTGTTGGCAATGGACACATCATTGCATCAGGCTCGTCTGAGCAAGTATTAGAGAACAAAAAGGTGCGCGAGGTTTACCTTGGCGATGAATTTACAATTTAAAACCAAATTCCCTGTGCAATTACCAGTGAAAAAAGGTTTAACTAAGTTCATCAAAAACTCGTTCAAATTCTTCTCGGAAGTTCTTAAAATAGAAGATATGACATTACGTGCTGGACAAGCACATAGAGAATTCGTTCGACAATGACAAAAACACTGAAAAAGTTAGGATGACCGACTGATGGTAATGAAGGCATCCCTACAACTCAAAATGGGGCAAAGTCTTACAATGACGCCCCAGCTGCAGCAGGCTATTAAACTGCTTCAGCTATCGACTCTAGATCTTCAGGCGGAAATCCAAGAAGCATTGGAATCAAACCCAATGCTAGAAATGATTGAAGACAGTCCTGAGACGCCAAATAGCGAGTCAGAGCAAAATTCAAAAAATGAACAATCTAGCGAAGTATCAAATTCAGAAGTCGAGCCATCACGAGATCTTCACGAAAGCGAACGCGATGAATTTAGCGATTCGATACCAACCGATTTACCTGTCGATACTGCATGGGAAGACATCTACCAAACAAGTGGCCCAGCAAGCTCTGGCACAATGCCAGATGAGAACGACAGCGATTTCGAAAGCAGAAATTCAATTAGCGAGTCTCTGAATGATCACCTGCTATGGCAACTTAATCTAACACCATTTTCTGACCGCGATCGTTTAATTGCAGAAACAATTATTGATGCGATTGACATGGAAGGCTATCTACAAAATACCATTGAAGATATTCATCAAGGTCTATTTAACGAAGAAGATGAAGATCCAGTCGAACTAGAAGAAGTTCACGCAGTTCTGAAGCGTGTTCAACATTTTGACCCAGCAGGCGTGGGCGCAAAAGACCTTCAAGAATGTCTAATGCTTCAGTTACGTCAACTAGATCCCGACACTGAGTGGCTACCGCAAGCCAAGCTTGTCGTCAGCCACTATATCAATCTGCTGGGTAGTCGCGATTACGCACAGCTCATCAGAAGAAGTCGTCTTAAAGAAGACGATTTGAAAGAAGTTCTTCGCTTGATCCAATCGCTAAACCCTCGCCCAGGCGAGTCAGTGATTCAAGCGGAACCAGAATACGTTGTTCCCGACGTCGTGGTGAAAAAGGTAAATGGGCGCTGGAAAGTAGAGCTCAATCCAGAAATCGCACCTAAGATTCGCGTAAACAACAGCTACGCTGGCTTTATAAAACGTGCAGATAATAGCAACGACAACAACTTCATGAAGGACCAACTTCAAGAAGCTAAGTGGTTTATAAAAAGCCTCCAAAGCAGAAACGAGACTTTGCTCAAAGTTGCAAGCAAAATTGTTGCACATCAACAAGGCTTTTTAGACTATGGTGAAGAAGCAATGAAACCGCTTATTCTCCATGATATAGCCCAAGCAGTTGATATGCATGAATCCACAATTTCTCGCGTAACAACGCAAAAGTATATGCACACACCGCGTGGCATCTTTGAGCTGAAGTACTTCTTCTCAAGCCATGTTGGGACGACTTCTGGCGGCGAATGCTCATCGACGGCAATACGCGCTATCATTAAAAAATTAATTGCTGCTGAAAATCCTAAGAAACCTCTTAGCGACAGCAAAATTGCAGACCTACTCAAAGATCAAGGCATTAACGTTGCTCGCCGTACTATTGCAAAGTACCGCGAAGCGATGTCAATCCCGCCTTCTAACGAAAGGAAGCGTTTAATGTAAGAAGCTGTATATTCGCAAGACTTGTTAGAAGCATCCGCGGAAATTTCTTCCGCAAAAAACCAACAAGGAGACATTTATGCAAGTAAACATCACCGGTCACCACGTTGAACTAACAGATTCAATGAAAAACTACGTTACTGACAAGCTAGAGAAGCTTGAGCGTCACGTGGACGGTATAACAAATGTGCAGGTCACCCTTTCAGTGGAAAAGCTAAGACAAATTGCGGAAGCCACACTTCACATTAGCGGCGCAGACATTCACGGTACTGCAGAAGACGAAGATATGTATACATCTATCGATAAGCTTATAGACAAGCTTGATCGACAGATACTGAAACACAAAGAAAAACAAGTTGCGCGCTCGCATGGGGCCGTGTAGCTACTCGTAGTATTGGAAGAAAAATGAACGAAGGTTCAATTACTATTAGCTCTATTCTTGTTCCGGGACTGACTCGCGTCAGTTTCCCGGGCACTAGCAAGAAAAAAACACTAGAGCATATCGCAGCTGCAATTTCACAAGAAATCCCCGAGCTGTCTGAAGAAGATTTATTCGAAAATCTAATTGCCCGTGAGAAATTAGGTAGCACTGGAATCGGACAAGGAATTGCCATCCCTCACAGCAGAATGTTGAGATGCTCAAAAGTCATAGGCGCATTATTTACACTTGAACAAGATATCGCGTTTGACGCAATCGACAACCAACCAGTTAATCTACTGTTTGTTCTGATCGTTCCTAAAGAAGCAAGCAGCGAACATTTAGAGTTACTTAGCCAAATAGCGGAAAGATTTAATGACTCTTCTTTTTGCAATAAACTACGTGCTGCATCATCTGATTCTGAGCTTTATACGTTAATGACTGAAAGCTAACTGCCTTACTGTGGAGGCACCATGAAACTCGTAATTATTAGTGGCCGATCGGGCTCAGGTAAGAGTACTGCCCTCCATGTTTTAGAAGACTTAGGCTATTACTGCATCGACAACCTACCTGTCGGTTTGCTCTTAGAGCTTGGCTCACAATCAGCAAGACAAACAGATGAGCGCTTGGCAAAAGTTGCCGTGAGCATTGATGCCCGCAACCTACAAAGCGGCATAGAAAACTTCCCTGCTTTTTATCAAGCCTTTCAAAATCAGAATATCGAAACAGACATTATCTTTCTTGACGCGGATAGCGAAACACTCATAAAGCGCTTTCATGCGACACGAAGAAAACACCCTTTAAGCTCTCCCGACATTTCCTTAAGCGAAGCCATCAACAAAGAGAGCGTTTTATTAGAACCCATTTCCAGGCAGGCTGACCTCAATATAAATACAAGCGACATGTCTTTGTATGAATTGCGTGACCATATCAAACTACGAGTAGCAGGCAGAGCTACACAAGAAATGGCCCTACTATTCCAATCGTTTGGATTCAAACACGGCGTGCCTAGCGATGCAGATTATGTTTTTGACGTTCGATGCCTCCCTAATCCGTACTGGGACCCATCTCTACGCGTATTCACGGGGCTCGACAAACCTGTTGAAGATTTCTTAAGTTCACATTCAGAAGTCGAGGAAATGGAGTCTTCAATTATTACTTTCCTCGACAAGTGGATTGATCAATTCGCCTCAAATAACCGCAGCTATATGACAATTGCCATTGGCTGCACAGGCGGCCAGCATCGTAGCGTTTATTTATGCGAAAAAATCGGAGCATACTTTAAGCAATCTCACAAAAGCGTGTTGATTCGCCACAAAGAACTATCCGCTCCAATGAAAACCCAATAAAATAAATTCTAAGAAAACACTGAGACTTCAAAGGGAATCGAATGCTTCGCGAAACTGTCGAAATTATCAATGATCTTGGACTGCATGCCCGAGCAGCAGCCAAATTCGTGGAATGCACCGGTCATTTTGAAAGCAGTTTTACCATCACAAAAGACGATAGAGAAGTTGACGGAAAAAGCATCATGTCTGTCATGATGCTTGCAGCCAGCAAGGGCACCCAGATAACGATTACTGTTGATGGCGCGGATGAAGAGCAAGCCATGAATGCCTTGAAAACATTGATCAATAATCGGTTTGATGAAGAAAGTTAACTCTAATTCGTTATAACTTATCCTATTAAGCCATTGTTTTCTTAAGAAATTAATCAACCGATCTGCACGCCATACGCTATACTCATAGCTTAAACAAACTTTCGGCGTTCCCATGGCAAGCTACTCTAACAATCAGACACCAGAGCAACACTGGCGCTCCATTTCGGATGCCATTGAAGCCGGCTCTCTGAAGCAAGTAGCTCGCATTATTAATAAGAGCTTATCGACGAGCGATGTCGCTCACCTCATCGAGTCTTCTCCACCTAAACAGCGTAATATTATTTGGCAGCTCGTCGATGATGATTATCGCGGAGAGGTTCTTCAAGACCTAAGCGAAGACGTCCAAGCCTATTTCTTGAGCAAGTTAAATGCGCAAGAACTTATCGACGCCACCGAAGATCTCGATACAGATGACCTAGCAGACATACTGCAGAACCTACCTGAAGCTGTCATTGGCGAAGTCCTAGACTCCATGGACAGCCAAGACCGGGAACGTGTCGAGGAAGTCCTCGCCTACGAGGAAGATACTGCCGGTGGCCTGATGAACACCGACACGGTAACTATCCGTGCGGACATCACAATGGACGTTGTTCTGCGCTACTTGCGAAGACACCGAAGCCTACCCGAGATGACAGATAGTCTTCTCGTTGTTAGCCGAAATGGTGTTTTGGTCGGTATCCTTCCACTAACTACGATGTTGGTATCTAGCCCAAGTGCTACGGTTCGTGAGGTCATGGAAACAGACATCACGACAATCAACGTCAATATGCCAGATAGCGAAGTCGCGAATGTATTCGAACGTCAGGACTTGGTCACCGCACCAGTCGTGAACGACGATAATATATTGCTTGGGCGTATCACCATTGATGACGTGGTTGATGTCATTAGGGATGATGCTGATCACTCATTGATGAGTATGGCGGGGCTCGACGAGGATGAAGACACCTTCGCACCGGTGAAGCAAACAACCAAAAGGCGCGCTGTTTGGCTGGGCATAAACTTAGTCACCGCCTTTATTGCCTCTGCCGTGATTGGCATGTTTGAGGGTACTATTGAAAAAGTCGTGGCACTGGCTGTACTAATGCCAATCGTTGCCAGTATGGGCGGCATAGCAGGAAGCCAAACTCTTACACTTGTGATACGTGGTATGGCAGTCGGTCAAATCAGTAGTGGCAACTTAAAGTGGCTACTCAATCGCGAGTTCACTGTGAGCATGATTAACGGCGCATTATGGGCTGCCGTGGTTTCAGGCCTCGCAATGCTATGGTTCAAAGACATCACGATCGGAATCGTAATCGCATCAGCCTTAATGATTAATCTCGTTGTAGCCGCTATAGCAGGTACCGTACTCCCCTACTTTTTGAAATCGCGCGACATTGATCCAGCACTCGCAGGTGGCGTGATCTTGACTACTATCACTGATGTTGTAGGCTTCCTCTCCTTTTTAGGCCTAGCCTCAATCGCCTACGCATAAATTTGATCACAGGTACTTTATGAGTCAGCACGACCCATTCGATAGCAACAACGAAGATTTCGACGAAGACATTAAAAGTCGTAGCCAAATTAAACGCGAGATGGAAGCGTTACAAGCAATCGGCAAGCAGCTTTGTGAATTAAAAGCTTCCCACCTTGAACAAGTACCTATCTCAGAAGAATTAGAAGAAGGCATCACGACCTACAAACGCATCTCGTCACGGGAAGCCAAAAGACGCCAATTACAGTACATTGGCAAAGTCATGCGCAACCAAGACATTGATGCAATTCAGACAGTACTCGATCGATTCGATACATCTAGCGATATATACGCGAAACGCTTACATATGCTCGAAGCTTGGAGAGAAAGACTGATCAACGAAGGTAATGCGGCATTAACTGAATTCGTCGAAAAACACCCAAGCGTTGAGATACAGACATTACGCCAGCTTGTGAGAAACGCGAATAAAGATCGTCAAAACGAAAAGAATACCGGCGCAGCCAAAAAGCTTTTCAAGTTCTTGAAGCAATACGAAGAAGATATTCTGAATTAAATCGTAGCGCTCTATAAAACTACAAAGCGCAGCAGTAAAGACTAAAGACGCTTATGCTGGGCAATTGGCATCTTTTTGCGGATCTCGGATAAAAAGGAAAGATCTAAGTTCGCAACTATAATATCCGGCTCATGATTGGCTGATGCCAAAATATTCCCATCGGGATCAATGATCATACTGTTCCCCCAAGTACGGCGGCCCTTTTGGTGCTCTCCGCATTGATTTGCAGCCAACACAAAGCTTTGTGTCTCTATTGCACGAGCACGAAGCAATAACTCCCAATGACGACTCCCTGTCGCATAAGTAAAGGCCGAAGGAACAGTTATCAATTGAACACCCTGCTTCGCGTAATGCTGATAAAGCTCAGAAAACCTTAAGTCATAGCAAATGCTTAAGCCGAGCCCAACGCCCTCTATATAAACAACCTTTGGGTCATCCCCCGCGCAATAGGTATCTGACTCACGATAAGCCCCAACGCCATCATCTACATCCACATCAAAAAGATGGATTTTGTCGTAGTATTCAGTGTCTTTTTCTGGTGCAATCACGAAACTACGAGCGTAATACTTCCCCTCGCCATTCTCGACTGGAATTGAGCCACAAATGAGCGTCATATTTGTCTTGTTGCTCAAAGATTGAAACTGCTCAATACAAGCATCCACATGCGGAGCAAATTGCGCTAATGCACTTTGCCCAAAACAGAGAAAGTTTTCTGGAAATAAAACGAGCCGAGCACCTGAGGCACTGGCCTCTTCGATATACATCAAGGCATTATTGAAATTACTGCGCCAGTCGTCTGAACTATTCATTTGCACGACCGCGCAACACAACTGCGTATTACTTGGCATTGATGGCCTGCTCGAGCGTCATCTCTGGGTTGTCCCAATTCCCTTTCACGGCATAGCGCACAGTCGAAAGCCTTGATAAGGGTTGCCCTAAGATTTTATCAACTAGCCACACTGCTCCGCCTATAGCGGGGTTTCCCAACATCAGGCCCGCGATAGGAACATTGCTAGATAAAGGTAGTTCAACCAACATTTTCAGATCTAACATCTGCTCCGCTAAATCCACATGACCACTGAGCGTATAGTTACTTGAGGGACCATTGATCTTTAATGGATCAACAAAGCGAAGGTCGCCCTGATCCATCACGACATTGACATTGAGGTTGTCATAACTGATACCTTGCTTATACAAATCGGAAAAATCCAATTTCAATCTGCGAACTAAAGCATCGACATTAAACACGCCAAACAAACGCAAAATACCGGTTGCTTGGTTATCAGTTGAGATAACTCCATCTTCAAATGTCATAGAAGCAGTGCCAGATACTTTTGATAAAGCGAAGTTTTGTGGCTGATCTGGCCATACTAGCGCCAACTCCGATTTATATTTCCCACTCGTTAGTGGCGATTCCTGACCAAACAACTCCAGTACAGGCTTAACATTCGCTCCTGCAGTATCAAGCGTTAAGATAGTATGGCTATGACCTTCGTCATATTGCCATGACAGCTGCCCTTCTAGAGCACTCCCTGACACTTCACCGCGCAATTCCCTAAACACCATTCCATAGTCATCAGAATCTGTCCAAAAGCGCCACGCCCCCCATGCAGTGCCGCCAAAATACAAGTCATCCACCGCGAATGACATTGCCTCTATTTCTCTTGGATCTACATCTGCAACGTTATCTCCATCAAGACTCTCCGCTGGTTCTTCTATACGCAGGTGCTTCAGATTCACGGAAACTGGTGCAGCCCCTTTGGCAAAAACAATTTCACCCTCAGCGCCCTTACCTGACAAAACGATATTTATCTTGGATAAGGATGGTGAGATTCTCGCCTCGACATCTAGAGCGCGATGGTTAAACATATCTACGACAGGACTTTTGACAAAAATCTCTTTCAATATTCCTGCTTCACCCGCCTCGCCAGTAAAGGTCTCGCTAGCGAAATCTATCCATGGCTCAACTTCAATATGATCAAGCGCGACAGCAACACCCAAGCCCTCTTCAGAAAAACGATACGCGCCAAAGTCTAGAGGGTTTAATGATGATGACAGCACAAGCTTTCCGTACTCTAATTGCTCATCAACAAACAAGAGCTGCCCACTTCCTTTTGGTAGTGCCTGACCATCTAGAATGATAGTGACATCCGCTTGCTTCTCTTTAATCGAAGCATTTACTTGCACGGAATTTTTAGATTCAGATAATTTGGCAAAAGGTTCAGGCCAATCAACTGCAAGACCTTGCATATTGCTCGTCATCTCAAAACGTGCTGGCTCTTGCGCATCAGGAATTATCAATGAGGATTCAAAGGCGGTACGACCGCTTACGCCATAAAAAGGAACATTACTAGACCGCTTGTTCTCATCCGTGAATAGCTTACTGGGATTTAACTGCCCAGATAATTTCAACTCTGTTGCCGCTATATCCGAACGATTCTCTATATTTAAAAATGCAGCCTCGCCCATAAACTGCATCGATAACATATCGGCATTAATACCTGCTTGAGAATCCACCTTCAACTTACCCACGATGTTTTCCGCAAATAAGTGGCTATCTCGATGACTCGCTTTCAAACCTCGTGCATATACGTCAATGCTGTAATCGGTCTGCAGTTCATCCTGAAAAACTAAATTCAGCCCTAGATGCGCCTCCGCAGGCCCCTCAAAGCTAAGTAAATCTGAAACACCTCGGGTTGCATCAGCAATGGGAGACTCTGAAAGCCAATAATCATAATCCGCGCCATCAAGGGATAATTCAGCATCAACCTGTAAACGAGAGTCGGGCTCTTCTTCGCTTACCCCCGGCATAACGGCAGAGAGATTACGAACAGAAACACCGTTTATCTGCGCACTTTCAGCTTCTACGATCAGCCTGTCGTTGTGTAAATTCAGAGTTAAATCGAGATCAGTCAGTGACGGCCATAACTCGTCAAATTTTAGCTCGGCTGGCTTCGCTCTGAGCGCCAAGGTTGAACTAAAGCTATTATTGGGGCTGTCAGATTCGATACTTCCATACCCAATAAAACGCCCATCTTCTACAATGCCGCTTTTAAGCGACTCTGCGAGCCACTGATGTAAGGTCGAATCAACAGCATAATACGGTACAAAATCAATCACATTCGATAACTCAACATTTGTCATACCGAGCATCAAACCTAGGTAATCCTCTTGCGAATCGTCATTAAGTCGGAGAACAAAATCGCCAGTCACTTCTGCATCATCGAACAATTTCAACGACAGGCCTTGCGACTCGACCACATAGTCATCGCCATCTTGATACCATTGAACCCGGCCTGACGCGCTATAACTATCAAAGCTCTTTAAATACAAATCAGGGAAAAATAAGCCGAACTTTTCACTATAAAAATCGACGTAACCTAGGTTCTCATTAACTTCAATAAAACCGTCGATGTTCGTTGCACCAGGAGTACCCCTAAATGGCTTCAAAGATACTTTGTGTAGCTCTGATTTAAACGAAAAATCATCGCTTTCTGAATCCAAAGCAATATGCATGTTTTTAAGTAGACCACTAGGATCACTAACCCTAAGTCGCTCACTTAGATCGCTATCTAATAGATCGACCGATCGCAATAATTCGCCGGTACAATCTAGGTCTATTTGACTGACCGAGACATTCAGTCCAGCTTCGGAGGATTCAAGTACAGCTCCAGGAATTGAACATCGCTGCCCATTCCATTGATAGACAAGATTATCCAGGGCAACCCGATGCCCGTTTTCATTGCCTTGCCAAGAGAAACGCGCGGATGAATTCACTATCGGCAATAAAGTTTTTTGATCGGCACTCCAATTCAGACGATGTAATTGAACATCGGCATAAAGCCCTTCAACCTTTAGACCAGCTAGATCAAGCCATACGCGACCGCTCACATCCAAGTCGTTAATTACTAAACCTTTCCAAGAATAAGCCTCAAGAAAACGATCAAGAAAGTCAGCAGATCGCGCCTCAATATAGAGTTTTCCGGCAGTCGATGAACTAGATTCAAAATCAGCGCTGTTATAAACAAATCGCGCTAAGGGCTGCAATCCATTTGGACGAATGACGTTACCTTGCGCGAATATTTGTCCATCAATATACGTCAAACTTGAGGATGGAAGATGCCATACACGCTCATCTTTGCCATGCACTGTCACGCGCACGTATGCATCAACAAGCTTTAGGTTTGCGCCATCTAAAATATCTTCAATCGCAAACTGAGACGTACTGTCATCGTCTATTTGCAAATTAAATAAATCGACCCCGGCAAGCGACCACCCTCCTTGACTATCCTGATGCAGAGCAAGGTTCGTTTGGTCTAACTTAATAGATTTGATTCGCGGCGCTTGATTGAGCAGAGTATCCAAGAACGCGAACTTAATCTGTGCCGTTTTTATATGTGCGTTGGGTGCACCATTGACTGATATGCCGCGAATCTCAAGAATTGGATCAAAGCCACTCCACTTTGCCCCAAGTTGATCGATCACAACAGGCAGTTCCAGCTCAGAACTTAGGTAGCTTTGCAAAGAAAGGCGATAATCTGGAAGCTGTGAGAGGACTAAACGCCCTGCTACAACATAGACGAGGACCGCTATTAATGCGGTATACGCAAGCAGTTTCGCTTTGAATTTAAGCAGTTTGTAGGTTCGATTCAAAGCGAAAAACCTATGCGTTTATCTTAAGGGAGTGACGCTAGAGTAAAACAACGTCGTACTGGCCCTGATTGTACATTAGTTCAACCTGAAACTTTATCTGCTTGCCGATGAAAGTTTCTAAATCTGCGACATTATCAGACTCTTCATCCAACAGGCGATCAATGACACTTTGAGATGCCATCACCATGATCGATTGCGCATCGTACGCGCGACTAACTCGCAAGATTTCTCGCAAGATTTCATAACAGACGGTTTCAGCTGTTTTAAGTGAACCGGTGCCATCACAAACAGGGCAAGGCTCGCACAAAGTTTGCCCTAAGCTTTCTGTTGTTCGCTTACGCGTCATTTCCACTAAACCAAGTTCTGACACACAACTAATCGTGGTTCTAGCGTGATCGCGCTCGAGCATTTTCTCTAGCATACGCAAGACTTGACGCTGATGCTCTTCGTCTTCCATATCAATAAAGTCGAGGATAATAATCCCACCAAGATTACGCAAACGAAGCTGTCTTCCTATCGTTCGAGCCGCTTCGAGGTTGGTTTTAAAGATAGTTTCTTCGAGGTTTCTGTGGCCAACAAAAGCACCAGTATTAACGTCTATTGTGCTCATAGCCTCGGTTTGATCGATTATCAGGTAGCCACCAGACTTCAGCTGAACCTTCCTACCCAAGGCTTTTTGAATTTCGTCTTCAATGCTATACAGATCGAAAATCGGACGCTCACCTGGGTAATATTCCAATCGCGAACTGACATCAATCAAAAAGTTCTCTGAAAATTCTTTTACCTTCACAAAGCTTTCTTTGGAATCGATGCGAATTTTCTCTGTCTGCGGTTTTACCAAATCTCTTATAGCCCGCACATGAAGCGGTAATTCTTGGTATATCACCTCACCTACAGCACAATTTTTAATGCGCTGCTCTAGCTTGCTCCAGAGCCGAATGAGAAATCGAATATCCGCTTCAAATTCATCCTCGCCAGCGCCTTCTGCCGCTGTTCGAATAATAAATCCAGACCCGTTTTCATCTTTCGATTCGCTATCACCGACTTCTGTATCAACAGCATCATTATTTTGCTCAGTCGCTGACTTCGGCTCAGCAGCACGCTCAGCAAAAAAAGCTTCACTTTTCGTGGCTTTCGTCACTAAGGAACGCAAACGATCACGCTCTGACTCTTCTTCAATACGTTGAGAGATACCAATGTGTTGGACGCTAGGCATGTACACAAGATAGCGACTCGCTACAGATAACTGAGTGGTTAATCTCGCACCCTTAGTGCCTATAGGATCTTTAGTGACTTGAACAACAAGAGGCTGACCCTCACGAAGCAAATGCGCAATATCAGGTTGCGCAGTATCTTTCTCTGCGGGCCCGACGATGTCAGAGACATGAATAAAAGCCGCACGCTCAAGACCGATATCTACAAAAGCTGCCTCCATTCCTGGCAATACGCGTACAACCTTGCCTTTATAGATATTACCGACAATCCCTAATCGACTGGATCGCTCGATATATACCTCTTGCAACATCCCGTTTTCTACGACCGCAACACGCGTTTCAACAGGGGTAACATTAATAAGCAACTCTTCGCTCAAAACACTATCCTTTTAAAGTTTTGATTCTAGACCGAACGATTTCAAACTCTGGTGAACTTCCGTTAAGGGTAAGCCAACAACATTACTGTAACTACCTTCTATTTTATCGACCAGTACCGCTCCGATGCCTTGGATGCCGTAACCACCAGCTTTATCGAAAGGCTCTTCGGTTTTCCAATAATCAGCGATTTCCTGATCGCTTAGCCCTCTAAAGAAGACTTTAGTTTTAACGATATGTTCCTGAACTTCGCTAAGCTGGCCATTACTTAATACTCCCAAAGCATAGGCAGTTGCGACCGTGTGATGATCACCTGACATCACGCGCATCATTCGTTGAAAATCAGAAAAATCTTCCGGCTTAATCAGAATTTGCTCACCATGCACGCAAACAGTATCGCCTGCCAGCATTAAGTAATCTCGACCATCAATACAAGAATTAGAAAGACAAAACTGATGTGCTGCCGCTACTAGCTTCTCTTTTGCCATGCGAGCAACATAAGCATACGGCTTCTCAGAGTCATGAACTGACTCATCAATATCAACGGGGCTTTTTAATGGATCGTAACCTAGCTGTTGTAACAACTCTAAACGTCTAGGCGAAGCCGAAGCTAACACTAATTGCACTTACCTACCCTCGCAAAGCAAAGCTAATTCTGTCGTATACAACAACAAGAATAGGCCATAAAAACCCACTAAACATAGCCCGAAGCAACAAATCTGAAGGTGCTTCAGCTCGACTTAACAGAGAGGTAAAGGTGTTCACAATCAACAAATGAATAATGACAACAACGAACGCAACAAGAGACTGCTGCAACAAAGGATAAAGCTTAAAGCGCTTGTGCATGCCTATCGCAAGATACGACACGATACTCAAGGCTAAGGCGTTGATCCCAAGGTATACACCACTGATCACATCCAGCAGCAGACCAATAAAAAAGCCTACAGTTATACCAACAGTACTAGGCGAGCGCAGAGTCCAAAAGAAGACTGTCATGACCAACCACTCTGGTCTGAACAACGAAATCATTGCCGGCAAATATATGAGTTCGAGTATCACCGACAACATGAAGGTGATCACCACGGCCAACATACTAGGCTGATAAATCATTGAGCGACCTCAACACCGCTTTGTGGCGCATCATCTTTATTTGGAAAAACTAATAACAATAAACGACTGCGGTTAAGATTAGCTTGCGGAGTGACTTTCACTGTCGCAAATGCTGCTCCTGGATCGTGTGCAACTTTCGTCACGGTCGCTACAGGGTAGCCTGACGGAAAGCGCCCACCTAAACCAGAGCTCACAAGTAAATCTCCTTCCTGAATATCTGCTGTATCTGGAACATTTGCTAACTCTAAGGCGGATAGCGAACCAAACCCGTAGGCAACGGCGCGAACACCATTTCGATTAACCTGCACCGGCACGGCATGACGATCATCTGATATCAACAAAACCCGACTTTGAAACTCACTGACATCAATCACTTGGCCAACTAAGCCATATTCATCTAATACAGCTTGCCCAACATACACACCACTGCTGCGACCTTTATTGATCACAATATAATGTTTGTTTGGGTCAGGGCTCACACTTACAAGTTCGGTGACTACGACACCATCGTCAAGAACGCGAGAAGCATTCAATAACTCTCGCAAACGATTCAGCTCTGCGGTTGTACTAGCAAGCTTTTGAGACTGGCGTTCTAGAACAAGAACTTTAGCTTTAAGGGAATCTAACTCATCTTCGAGTGACGAACGGGAAGTAAAAAGAAAACCAATACCATCAGTGATATGACGCGGTACATCACTCATCCATTGAAATGGTGTCAGTACAGTACTAACACCACGCCGAACAGGATCGAGCTGATCATAACGCACATCGACAACGATCAGCACGACACTAACGAGAACCGCCAGTATCAAGCGATAGCCCAAATACGGACCTTGTACAAATACAGTACTAATGGCGCACTCCTAATGGCAAAGCAACTAAGCCCACTTCTATAGCAGGATTTAGGTAGCTTGCTTATTCGACAGCAAAAATACCATCTGCGCCGTTTGTATCGATAAGCTCAAGCGCTTTACCGCCGCCACGAGCAACACATGTCAACGGATCTTCAGCAACGATAACTGGTAAGCCAGTCTCTTCGCTTAACAAACGATCAAGACCGCGAAGTAGTGAACCACCGCCAGTTAGTACGATTCCTCGTTCAGCAATGTCTGAAGCAAGCTCTGGTGGAGATTGCTCAAGCGCGCCTTTCACAGCTTGAACAATTGCAGCTAGAGATTCTTGTAACGCTTCTAAGATTTCGTCACTATTTAAAGTAAATCCACGAGGAACACCTTCAGCTAGGTTACGTCCACGCACGTCGATTTCACGAATTTCCAAGCCTTCGTAAGCACAACCAATCTCTTGTTTAATACGCTCTGCTGTCGCATCACCAATTAAACTACCGTAGTTGCGACGCACATAAGTCACAATATTTTCGTCAAAGCGGTCGCCACCGACTTTAACCGAATCTGCATAGACGATACCGTTCAATGAGATAATCGCGATTTCAGTTGTACCACCACCGATATCAACGACCATCGAACCACTCGCCTCTTCCACAGGTAATCCTGCACCAATCGCTGCAGCCATAGGCTCTTCGATCAAATACACTTCACGTGCACCGGCACCTAATGCAGATTCACGAATCGCTTTTTGTTCAACTTTTGTAGAACGACTTGGTACACAGACCAACACGCGCGGACTCGGCGTAATAAAACTATTCTCGTGAACCTTATGAATAAAATGCTGAAGCATTTTTTCAGTTACTACGAAATCTGCAATCACACCATCCTTTAACGGACGAATTGCAGTGATGTTTCCGGGGGTACGACCAAGCATTCGTTTTGCTTCGGCACCCACCGCAGCAACACTTTTTTGAGCGCCCGAATTTCTAATCGCGACAACAGAAGGTTCATCTAAAACTATGCCGCGTTCGCGCACATAAATAAGTGTATTTGCAGTCCCCAAATCGATCGACAGATCACTTGAAAACATGCCTCGTAGTTTCTTAAGCATGGAAGGAATTCAACCTGAAGAATTTATGAATATAATTATCGCGTAACTTTAACAATGGCGCGGTACTAGAGCAAGAAACAAAAGCTTCATTTAGACCTTATTGCAAACAAGATAACGTTCAGCCATTGCTCCGTAAGATTCCCGCTAAACATTTGATCATTTTTCACCCATACATTTATGTCCTTAGTGCGAAAGTTTGCATTTCTATGCAAATTCATTCCTTATTCGATTCGCGAGCATATCCACTTTTTATAGCTAAGTGGTATGATGCTCGGCTAAATGCTTCACAGCATAATTCACGCACTATAAATCTCTTAACTCCTCGCGTTCTAGCTTCTAAGGCAAGCTTCTGAGCCGAGACTTATAAATTAAGGTTTAAAACATGTCGATTAGTCCTGATGACATTCAAAAAATCGCGCGCCTCTCTCGTCTTCAAATTGAAGATGACAAAGTGGAAAAATTAAGCGGCGATATTAATAACATCTTGGGTTTAGTTGATCAGCTTCAGCAGGCTGATACGAGCAATGTTGCACCGATGGCGCACCCTTTGGACGCAGTACAAACCCTGCGCGCAGATCAAGTGACAGAGACTAATCAACGTGACAAATATCAACGCGTAGCACCAGCAACTGAAGACGGCCTATTCCTCGTGCCGAAAGTTATCGAGTGAGCCTCACTAATTTTCATAGTGACGCATTAGAACACCTTCTGTTTAAAAACACGCTACGACGAAAGAGCAATAAAGAATGTTAGAACTTACAATTCAAGAGCTGGCCAAAGGCCTGCGCGACAAAGAGTTCACCAGCGTAGAACTCACTCAAGCCTATCTTGATCGCATCGAAAAACTAGACAGCAAAATCAATAGTTATATTACCGTCTCAAAAGAACAAGCACTTGCTGATGCAGCAGCTGCTGACGAGAAAATCGCCGCTGGCGATACCGGTTTATGGACGGGCATTCCCTTCGCACACAAAGACATCTTTTGTACGGAAGGCACCCTAACTACCTGTGGTTCAAAAATGCTTCATAACTTCGAACCACCTTACAACGCGACAGTCGTTCAAAACTTCATCGATGCAGGCGCGGTTTGTTTGGGTAAAACCAACATGGATGAGTTCGCGATGGGCTCAACGAATGAGAGCAGCTACTACGGAAAAGTGATTAACCCGTGGAGCGGTGACAAACACCTCGTTCCCGGCGGTTCATCTGGCGGCTCAGCTGCAGCAGTAGCCGCGCGCTTGGCACCCGTTGCAACAGGCACAGATACCGGCGGCTCGATCCGTCAGCCGGCAGCCTTTTGTGGTCTAACTGGAGTAAAGCCAACATACGGGCGCGTTTCACGTTACGGCATGATTGCTTTCGCATCGAGCCTTGATCAAGGTGGCCCAATGGCAAAAACTGCTGAAGACTGTGCGGCAATGCTGCAAGTTATGGCGGGTCATGACGCAAAAGACTCAACTAGTATCGACAAAGAAGTGCCAGACTACTTGGCGGCTCTATCTGGTGATTTGAGCGGTCTGAAAATTGGTCT
>NZ_LWGF01001509.1:0-1120 GCF_001635355.1 Oleiphilus sp. HI0125 | reverse complement strand
TTAAAAAATGAAGTGAGACTTTTCACGGCAAAAGAAAAACTGTCTTCTAGCGAACTACCCATCGAGCTGATCGCTGATCAATTGGGCTTTAGCGATAACTCTAACTTCGCCAAGTTTTTTAAGAGACAAACAGGGCTAACGCCCAAGCAATACAGAACTACTGAACAAAAATAAAAGCACGCAAAAGCGTGCTTTTATTTACTTCCCTAAGCGCCTTTGCGCAGACCCTGGGCTAAATTATTTGCAGTCTCGCGCAAACGTGCGTTTGCCTGCTCAATGGTGTGCATGCTATTTACGCAGGTTTGAGCGCCATCTTGCGTTGCAGTAATGTCGCGCGCTAATTCATCTGACGCTGCACTTTGCTCAGTGGCCGCATTCGCTGCATCAGCGTTAATCAATTTCAACTCCTGTGTATTTAAGAACACGGACTGAAGCTGCTCTTTAGTCGCCACAAACTGCTCACTGACATTGTTTGTCTCAGTGCTGCTTTCGTCGATCATTTTCATCAAATGATCAGTTGTATCTTCTAGGCTAGCGACCATAGATTGAATCTCAACCGTCGCGTCTTGGGTTTTCACTGAAAGCGTTCGCACTTCATCTGCCACGACCGCAAAACCACGACCAGCCTCTCCCGCTCGGGCTGCTTCAATCGCAGCATTCAAAGCGAGAAGATTAGTTTGTTCAGAGATATCAGTAATCACCTTTAACACATTTTTCACACTTTGAGATGTTTCACGTAAGGCATGACTTGAATCTGAACAGTTTGACATACGCCCGCTTAGTCCATGCATCTTCGCAACTAACTGATCAATAGTAGTTTCCGTCTGTGACATGCTGTCTCCCAAACTTTGGGCTAAGGCATCGGCGCTTTGAGCACGTGCAGAAGCATCTTTAGCAATCTGTGCCATTTGAGTAATACCTGCGGAACTACGAATCAAACTATCATTTTGAAGCATCAATTCGCTCGTGCTTGACCGACACTGTTCATCAATATCTTCAACCTGAATAGTGAGCGTCTCAATCGCTTCATTCACAGAAGTAATCAGCGTAGAAAGATGACCGACAGTTGCATCTACCGATGAGCCGATTTGACCAAATTCATCCGAGCCACTAAATCCAA
>NZ_LWGF01001508.1:0-1108 GCF_001635355.1 Oleiphilus sp. HI0125 | reverse complement strand
AGCTTCACGCTATTAGCAGATTCATCACTACAGATTTCATCTCATAAAAATGATGAGCTGCTACTGAAAGTCTTCGTGTTTGGTTCTTTAGCCATCATATTCGCGGCAATGAGCTTTGTACTCATTCGATTAAATAAGCGACTTAAAAACAATATTTCGAGCCACCAAGCTACCGAACAAATGATGTCGAAGCTGAGCAGTGCGGTCACAAATAGCGGTGCAAGTATCGTCATGACTAACGCTGATGGTGTCATCGAATACGTTAATCAGAAATTCTGTCGCAGCAACGGCTACCTACACCACGAAGTGATCGGACAATCGATTGATATATTGTCCCCCGAGAGCCATCTCGAAAACGAAACCAGACAATTGCTAGACAATAGTTGTTTGAAATCAGCCTGGGAAGGCGAAGCACTTTGCGTGAAGAAAAACGGCACCGAATATTGGTGTGCGATCACTGTTGCCGCGGTCTATAACAAAGACCGAATCATCACGAACTATGTACTATCTGCGATTGATATTAGTGCTCTAAAAGACGCTAATTCTAAGATGCAAAATCTCGCCTTGTTTGACTCCCTTACAGGGCTCGCCAATCGCCGATTGTTTATTGATCGACTGCATCAATCAGTTTTAAGCGCTCGCCGACACAAGCATACCTCAGCGATCATGTTCCTTGATCTTGACCAATTCAAACGGATCAATGACACGCTGGGCCACCAAGCAGGCGACAAACTGCTGAGCACGATCGCAGAGCGACTTAAAACATGCGTGCGCAAGCAAGACACGGTAGCACGCTTAGGTGGTGATGAATTCACCATCCTACTCAATGATATTTCGAACAATGACAAAATCTCTTCGATCGCGGAATACATTCTCGCGATATTGAAAAAGCCAATCAAACTGGGCAAGCATGAAGTCATCGTTTCAACTAGTATCGGTATTACGATCGCTCCGAGCGATTCAACCTGCAGTGAAACTTTGATGCGCAATGCAGATATGGCTTTGTATCGCGCTAAAGAACGCGGACGAGACGGCTACTGCTTCTTTACTGAAGAGTTGAATGTTAGAGCCAGCCATCTTATGGAGATTGAGCACGAGATTCGCCATG
>NZ_LWGF01001507.1:0-1223 GCF_001635355.1 Oleiphilus sp. HI0125 | reverse complement strand
ACAGCGAAGGTCTGAAAGGTTCTCAGTTTGTCGTCAGTAACCCGAATGCCACAACGACCTGTGGGTGCGGGTCTAGCTTCACTATATAGTCAATTCTGCGAGAAGCGTTTTGCTCGCTTCTCGCAAATATGCCAGCCATTCTTTCTTACTCAGTTTTTTCCCATCAACTTTAAATATTTCCATCGCATAGTTTTGTAGCATAACTGCGATTAAAACGTTTGCTTGCTCGGTATTGATAACGCGTTTCGTTGCACAATAAAGTGTAAGCGCGCGAATATCTGGCCAGCTATCCCAAAGGCTTGTTTGTCCTGCGGAAAATTTGTTGAGACGTGCAATTTGTTGCTCGCTGAGAGCCTCTCCAACATTTAATGATCTGCCTACATCCAATAGAATCGTATTAACAAGCGCAGGGCTCAATTTCTGAAAATAGATTGGTAAGCCGATAACAAAGTGATCGATAAAGCGCTGTTTGCTTGATGATAAGAGTGTTTTTGCTTTTGAAGATATTGGGTTAAGCATCATCATGGACGGCAGCCCACTAGAAGCATCAGCTTGATAGCTTAATCGTGTACTTTCAAAATCGGCTCGTGCCCAAAAGTTAAAGAGCTTAGCTTCGAGACCATAGCTCACGCTGCATGCATCTAAATTCTGAACCTTGGCGGATGCAAGGAGCTCTTGTATCAGCTCTGATCCTATTTGACTTGATTGGCGAGCGGGGTGCACAACAATACGTAAAATACGTTGGCACTTGAGGTCTAACCATTCTGCCTGAGAGTAGAAACTCGCAAATGCCTGTAGGCTAAGATGTCCTTTTAATCTGCGTTTGCCGTTGATGATGTCTTGTTTTAACTGCGCGTCTTGTGCCGATAAATCTTCTTCAACGCTCGCTAAAACACCAACGATATGTTCTCCCTCGAACATCACACCGATACGTATGTCTTCGTTGTCAATGAGCTGGCTTAAATCAGAAGGGCGGCTTTGATAATGAGCGAGAACTAAGAGAGCAAAGACTTGTTCAAGAAGGCTTTGGTCTTCAAGTAATTCTTTTTTATTGATCCACTCAAAATGGCGTGCTTGAGGCTTTGTTGTATCGACTTCTGTTAAGTGTGCCTGTAAAACGAAGCTCTCATTGATGACTCGTTCTAGTGGGTCGCCGCTTGCCCAGCGTATAGGCTGATCTAGCGAGTAAAAGCTAGCTTGTTTATGTTCTGCCTTAAATATTG
>NZ_LWGF01001506.1:0-895 GCF_001635355.1 Oleiphilus sp. HI0125 | reverse complement strand
AATCAAACGCTGACTCTGCTTTCGGGCTTCTTCCTGTGCCAGGTAGAAATTCACGTTTTATCCTTAAAACAGTTTTTAGAAACTAACTTTAGGGGCCTGCTGAATTGCTGCTGAGTCTTCAAACTCTAACAACGCTGCATCTTTGCTGTGACCAAAGGTTGGTGCGAAAAAGTTGTTCGGGAAACTTTGACGAAACACATTGTAGTGTGTGACGGAATCATTAAACGCTTGGCGCGCAAATGAGATTCGGTTTTCAGTAGAAGTGAGCTCTTCGGTAAGTTGTGCAACATTCTCATTGGCTTTTAACTCTGGATACGCTTCCACCGCAACATTAAGCACACCGAGAGCAGATTGAAGCATGCCTTCGCCCGATGCTAATTTGCCTAACGCTGAGGCACTCGCGGGATTTTGAGACGCAGCCTTCAAACCGGCAAGTGCGGTGTTTCGAGCACTAATCACAGCCTCAAGCGTTTCTTTCTCATGGCTTAAATACGCCTTAGTTGCTTCAACCAAGTTAGGGATCAAATCGTAGCGTCGCTTTAATTGCACCTCAATTTGCGAAAAGGCATTTTCATATTGATTTTTGAACGCGACTAAATTGTTGTAGATGCGAACGATATAAAAAACAACAAAGATCAGAACGATCCATGAAATGATGGTTGAAACTTCCATAAGACACTCTCCTTAAAGTAATTACTTAAGACTAGATGACTTATGGAAGTCTGTGTAGCGTGACACGCAACTAAGATAGAGATTAGCGTCACATGCTAAACACTGATGAATTATTGTACTTCTTGATACGCCCAAGCTAACCAAGGCATTAAGGCCTCAACGTCACTCGCCTCTACCGTCGCGCCACACCAAATACGCAAACCATCTGGCGCGTCACGATAAG
>NZ_LWGF01001505.1:0-714 GCF_001635355.1 Oleiphilus sp. HI0125 | reverse complement strand
TGATGTCGTCAATCAATTCGGCAACAGCAGCACCGATCATGTTGTTAGCGATCTGATCACAGACATGGGCAACGCGGGAATCAATTCTCGTGTCAGTAACTGCCCTACACTTGATTTGGCACTAGTCGCTTCAGGCCAACTTGATGCAGCCCTACTTACGTCGGCAAAATCAGAAAACCTTGAAGCTGCTTTGTTGATCTGCCAAGAAGCTGGCGCCCTCGTTGGTGACCTTGCTACTGGAATGATTAATTCAAATAGCCGTTCCGTTGTTGCAGCCAACCCTAAGTTGTTCAAAACAACACTGCAGCGCTTTAGCGGCTACGCAAGTAAGTTACAAAGTTAAATAGCTTTGCTTTACTCCAAACAATAAAAAACCAGCTAAGAAGCTGGTTTTTTATTGTTCATCACTATTTGGTGCTTAAGGTTGCACTTCACGTTCAGCACGCTTGCGATCTTGTTCCTCAAGCTTTCTCAGATCCGCTTCACTTGGACCTTCGTCAAACTCCTCTCCATCTTTATCAACAGGCGGAAGAAGATCTTCTTTGGTGACCGCCATTGCAAGCAAGATATTACTTGCCACATAGATTGAAGAGTATGTACCTACTAAAACACCAATCAAAAGAGCTTTAGCGAAGCCATTGATCATCTCTCCACCCACAATGTATAACGCAATCAACACTAGGATTGTTGTCAACGAGGTCACCAAGGTACGCG
>NZ_LWGF01001504.1:0-1755 GCF_001635355.1 Oleiphilus sp. HI0125 | reverse complement strand
GCGGTGGATTTTTATTGTTCATAGGCTGGTTAGGATTTAACGGTGGTTCAGCATATCGCTCAGATATCGACGTATTTTTAGTCATTGTTAATACGGTTTTCGCTGCATGTGGAGCGGGTGCTTTTGCTGTTGTATTTTCACTGCTGCGACGCTCAATTATTGATGTGAAGGTTCTGATAAATGCAATCTTATCAGGGCTAGTCGCGTCTTGTGCCTCGGCTCATCTTATTACGCCGACTCAAGCGCTTATGCTTGGTGTGCTTGCGTATTGGGTAATGAAAGGTTTTTCATCATTACTTGAATACTTCGAAGTTGATGATGCAGTTGATGCTGTGCCCGTTCATTTAGATGGCGGTATGGTGAGAGTGTTGCTTCCTGTTCTGTTTGTTTCTGAGTTTTCGTTGCTGCCTCAGCTTGTTGGCTTGGCAATCGCTGTGGTTTGGGGTTTTGGTTTAACGTATGCGGTGATGCGATTAATTAACCGCTTTTGGCCTCTCAGAATTAGTAAGGAGGCCGAAAAGCTTGGGCTCAATATTTACGAGCACGGAGAGCGTAATGATCTGTCGGACATGATCGAGTCAATCAGCCACAACCATGAAAGCGGAGAACTAACGAAGCGATTGCCTGAAAATGAATCCACCGAAGTTGGTTTGTTAGCGGGGTATTACAATGGTCTTCTAACAAGCATAGATGCTCAGCAGCAAGAGCTTCAAGATTTACTGCGTGAGTCGCGGCGTCTCCAAGGTGTAAAGGATGAGTTTATCGGGACGATGAATCACGAAATACGAACGCCTATTACTGCGGTTATTGGATTCGCAAAACGATTGATGTCTGGTGTTAGCAATGCTGATGAATCACGTGATTTGTCTAAGCGCGTGCTTGAAGCGGGGCAAAGACTCGATGCACTGTCCAAGCAGTTGTTAGATGTTGAGCGCGTAGATGGTTTTGAACACGGTGTTAGTTGCCAAGCTTACTCGTGCGAAGCTGTTTTACGAGAGGTGGGGGTTCAAGCGCACCTTATGTTTGATGAGCTTGGTGTCGGGATTAAGGAATCTGTTCCCAAAGAGCTCGAAGGTCAGGTTTATATAGATATGCAGGTCTTGTACGACGTGTTACGTGAGGTTTTTGATAACGCGCGTAAGTTTGGTGATGGCGTATCCATAGAGGTTAATTACAACTTCGATCAGCGGAAGAGTTTTGTTTGTTCGATAACCAATTACGGCTCTGAGCTGTTACTTGCTCATGAGCCTTATGAGAAGTTTTGGCAGGCTGACTCGTAATTGAGTCGTTCTCATGAAGGCTTAGGTTTTAGGTTTGTACTTATCGCGTCAACTTCTAGGTGCTATGGGTTGTTCTATTCGTCATGAGTCATCATCAAAGGGTGTGACATTCTTTCTCTCTTTCCCCTTGCAAACTGATAACAATGAACCCGAAGAAATACTTGAATATTTGTCTGAAGGCCTGCAAAGCGAGTTGGCAAATGATCATGTTGTTTCCTATAAGGGCAAGCGATGTCTTATTGTTGATGACACGATGGATAATCAAGTGTTGATTGAGTTTGCCATGGCTGACCTTGGGTTTGATTGTGATACGGCAGATAACGGAGAGATCGCTGTTGAGAAGGTGCGCGCTGAGCAGTATGACATTGTTATGATGGATATGCAGATGCCTGTTATGGATGGTGTAACGGCAACGCAAAAGATTCGGAATGAGCTAGGCATCGCTGATTCGGAGCTGCCTATTGTGGCCATTACC
>NZ_LWGF01001503.1:0-647 GCF_001635355.1 Oleiphilus sp. HI0125 | reverse complement strand
CATAGTTTTGTTAGTGCTCGTGAACCGTTAGAAACCTCTGCTCGGATAACTTCGTGTTCAATGGGGGCTTTATTGTGGAGTGCTAATAACTTCTCGACCGTAACGTAGAAGTCGGGTGCAGTGTCAACTAACGTACCGTCAAGATCGAATAAGACTGCTTCAAGTTCCATTTTATGCCTTGGGTTTGATGGCGTGCATTAAATAATTCACGTCTACATCGCGGCTGAGTTTGTATTCTTTAACCAGCGGATTGTATGTCATGCCTGATATATCCTGCATCTCTAAGCCTGCTTGACGAACCATGCCCCCAAGCTCTGAAGGTTTGATGAACTTCTTAAAATCGTGCGTTCCTTTAGGGAGCATCTTCATAAGGTGTTCGGCGCCAACGATTGCGAAAAGATATGCTTTGGGATTGCGGTTAATGGTAGATAGGAAAAGGTCTCCACCGGGTTTAAGCAGGCGCTGGCAAGCTTGAATTACCGATGATGGAGACGGAACGTGCTCTAGCATTTCTAAGCATGTCACAATATCATATTCGTCTGGAGTTTGGTCTGCTAACTCTTCGGCAGTGATTTGGGTATAGGTTATATCAAGACCTGACTCTAGACTGTGTAATTGCGCCACACCCAGTGGAGCTTCACCCATAT
>NZ_LWGF01001502.1:0-859 GCF_001635355.1 Oleiphilus sp. HI0125 | reverse complement strand
TCTATCTCGATGCGCAACCGCGTTATTATGTTTTGTATCACACATAACAAAACAATCACCTTTATTCTTCTGCACATAAAACACTTATCAATTCCATTTCGCTCCTTATAATAGGCTCCAAAATAAATTCAAAGAGAGTAAAGACATGCCAAAAGCTAGCGAAATAAAAAAGAATGCAGCCATTGAGTACAACGGCGAAGCGTATTTTGTAAAAGACATCGAGCGTTCTGTTCCGCAAGGCAGAGCGGGAGGGAGCCTTTACCGTATGCGCATGTATAACGTGACAACTGGCCAGAAGATTGACGAAACTTTCAAAGATTCTGACATGCTTAATTTCGCCGACTTGAGCAGACGTCCCGTCACATTTTCATACAACGATGGCGACGAATATGTATTTATGGATAGCGAAGACTATTCGTCTTACTCACTGCAAAAAGCCAGCATTGAAGAAGAGTTGCTGTTTATCACCGATGCATCTCAAGGCCTACAGGTTCTGATCTTAAATGACCATCCAGTAGCCGTTGAAACCCCATTGATTGTTGAGCTGGAAATTGTCGAAACAGACCCATCTATCAAAGGCGCTTCAGCAAGTGCACGCACCAAACCAGCGACTCTATCAACAGGTTTGATTGTTCAGGTGCCTGAGCATATTTCTACTGGCGATCGGATCAAGATCAACGTAGAAGAACGCAAGTTCACTGGTCGCGCAGAAGCCAAGTAAAACGTTCAAGAAGCTCTTGGTTGAACGCGTGCTTCGACCAAGAGCGACTATAAGAAACACTGTCCACCCCTAAGATAATTTGCGCGCTCGCAAAACTGTGGTTCTTATTAGTCTTACATTAGAAACCACATAAGCTCC
>NZ_LWGF01001501.1:0-1659 GCF_001635355.1 Oleiphilus sp. HI0125 | reverse complement strand
GTTGACTGGTAATGCTATCCGGGTTCCTACGCCTAATGTTTCTATGGCTATTCTTAGTTTGAATGTTTCGCGCGAAGTGACTATTGAAGAAGTAAATGACTTCTTGCGTCACACAAGCTTGCATTCAGAGTTTTCAAAGCAAATTGATTTCACGAACTCGAACGAAGCAGTTTCAAGTGACTTTGTTGGTAATCGTCGCGCGGGTATTGTTGATGCGCAAGCGACTATTGTCAGTGGTTCGCGCATTAATTTGTACGTTTGGTACGATAACGAGTTCGGTTACAGTGCTCAGGTGATTCGAATTGCGAATCAAATGTCTGGTGTGGAGTATCCTACATTCCCTATACATCCATAAATAGCCGCTCAAGATATAAAAAAACCGCTCAATGAGCGGTTTTTTTATGCCTAATTTAAAGGGGTTAACTGACAATTGGTGATTATAGTCAGGAACTTACGAACTATAGCTAAGCTTTATTTTACTTATGTGGTAGCAAAATAGTGGGCGCGTCTTTATAATTGGCGCGATTTTCTGGTTCATCTATGCGTAATTGTGCCTGGTCATTTGTGGTTAGGGATCTTATTTCGCTGTAAGTCTCTGTTATTCAAAGATTTAGATGGAAAATTCATTTTTTGTTTATGTTTAGGCGGGATTAATGGTCAAGATTAAAAAAGGCCTCGATCTTCCAATAACTGGCGCTCCAGAACAAAAGATAACTGACGCAAAATCGGTCAGTCGTGTAGCTCTTGTTGGGTTCGACTATGTCGGAATGAAACCAACAATGGCTGTGCAGGTTGGCGATGTCGTTAAGAAAGGTCAGTTACTTTTTGAGGATAAAAAGACCAGCGGTGTTCGTTACACTGCGCCAGCCAGCGGTAAGGTTGTAGAAATTAATCGCGGTGAACGACGAGTCTTTCAATCTATCGTTATTGAGGTAGAGGGAAATGATGCAGAGTCATTCGATAAGTATGATACTGCGGCGTTTGAGTCGTTGACGCGCGATCAGGTACGCGACAATTTAGTTGCTTCAGGTATGTGGACAGCTCTACGTACACGCCCTTTTAGTAAGGTGCCTGAGTTAGGTAGCGTTCCAAATTCGATTTTTGTAACTGCAATGGATACAAATCCTCTTGCAGCAGACCCTTCAGTTGTTATCTCCGAGAAAGCCGAAGCATTTTCAAGCGGTTTGACAGTCCTTTCTAAGTTAACTGATGGTCGTGTGTTTGTGTGTTGTGAGGCGGGCAAAGAGCCTAGCGTTCCTTCATCAAGCCAAATTGCTGTTGAGACGTTCTCGGGCGTTCACCCAGCAGGTAATGCTGGCACGCATATTCATTATCTTGACCCTGTTAGTGCTGAGAAGACTGTTTGGACTATCTCATATCAAGACGTGATTGCGATCTCTGAGTTGTTCGCAACGGGCGAGCTTTCAGTTGAAAGAGTTATTTCGCTAGCTGGCGAAGGTATTGCTCAGCCTCGTTTGGTTCGTACTCAACTAGGTGCTTGTGTAAGCGATTTGGTCAACGGCGAAGGTGACAATGTTACCTGTCGTGCGATCAGTGGTTCTGTGTTTGGCGGTCGTACAGCGCGCGATTCAGTTGACTTCTTGGGTCGATATGCACAACAGATTTCAGTCATTCCAGAGCCTCAAGAACGCGAGTTGT
>NZ_LWGF01001500.1:0-755 GCF_001635355.1 Oleiphilus sp. HI0125 | reverse complement strand
GGTTTGGCCACTAAACTATCTAAATGTGAGCTTGAACTGCCACCCACTGACTCGTCTGGTTCTGTGCCGTCTGCAGCAAGGTCCGTTTGGCTTTGAGCGCCATCAGAATGCTCACTATCGCCACTCTTCGTTGCAATGTTTGCTTCGTCTTTTACCTTAGTCTTGTGGTGGGCTGTTAGATGTTCTTCAATCATGGTTTGTAACGCATCGTTTGCCTCATTTTCAGAGGCTCCACCAAGAACAGTAGCGGCGCGCTCTTCTGAAGTATCAAGAGATTTCTGATCTGTTCTGTCTGAGCTATTTTCTTCCTGAAGCTGTTCATGAGCTGCAGAAAAGTTAAGAAGAGGTTCATCGCTAAATGAATATTCAAACTGCTCTGCGACTAACGATGCAGTCATTTTCTGATCATCAATGGTAAATTCATTCAATAGTTCATTATTATCGATAGACTCATCGTGGGTAACCGAATTAACAGTACTGACCTGAACTTGTCCCTGAGCATCGATGACGGAAGTCGCTTGTAAACCACTGCCAGTATCTGTGGTGACAACGGTAGTTTCAAAACCTGAATTGGTAGCGGTAAGCGCATGATCAGAGATCAGTTTTAGTTGGTCACTGAGTGCCGGATCGATTTGATAGCTATTGTGGCTTTGCGGTACCGAGTGGCCATTGTCATAGATGAGAGCTACACCATTGGGTAGATGTGTTAGAGCGATACTGTCTATAGTTTCTCCTGGCTTTTTATGGACAGAAAT
>NZ_LWGF01001499.1:0-18263 GCF_001635355.1 Oleiphilus sp. HI0125 | reverse complement strand
CGACACTAATAATCAGTTATCAGGTGAACGATTCGCGTGGTGGGGCTACTGCACAGACGTCAAGCATCACGATTACCGGCACGAATGATGCGGCGACGATTAGTGGCGTGTCGACAGGACAAGTGGTTGAAGATAGTGGTCAATTAACAACCGGCCAATTACATATCGTTGATAAAGATGATGGCGAGTCTAGCTTTAAACCAGAAACGATTGTGGGCACATTTGGTACTGCACATATTGATGTAAGTGGTCACTGGACTTATGTGCCAGATAATATCAAATCACAATCATTATCAGGGGGGCAGGTCGAGCACGAACTACTGACTGTCCATAGTGCGGATGGTACAGCACATCAGCTAAATATCACCGTAAAAGGCACTAATGATCTGCCTGTAATAATAGGCGCTAGCACTGGCGCTGTAATAGAAGCGGGCGATGGCTCCAGTGGCAATGCCGATGCCACTGGTACTTTAAACGTAACCGATCCAGACACGGGCGATACCCTCAGCTGGCAAGTGGTTCAGGGGCAGGGCCACTATGGTCAGTTGAGTATTGATCAACAGGGGCAGTGGCATTATCAACTGGACAATACAAGCCATGCGACAGATATCCTAGATGCCAATCAACAGGTGACAGAGCACTTTACTGTCACGGCCAAAGACAGCAGCGGCACACCGGTACAACAAACGATAACGATCGACGTGACGGGCACTAACGATGCGCCGGAGATCACCTCTATTACAGCTCAAGCAGCACATGAAGGCGATACGACACTAACAAAAGGGATAATTTATGTCGCAGAGCACGATAACCACGACCGAGTTAGCTTTTCTTCCCCGAGTGTCGACGGTTTTGTGCTGAAACAAGATGGTAGCTATAGCTTTGACCCCAGTCACAGCAGCTACAATCATTTAGCCCAAGGCGATGTGCAAACAATTACAATTCCGGTAACTCTTACAGATTTGGCTGGAGCTAGTGACACGAAAAATCTTGTCATCACCTTAACCGGGACTAACGATGCGCCGGTGTTAGATCAGATTCAAGCGCAAAGTGTTACGGAAGACGGCCAAGTGCTGACCGGTCAGTTAACGTCAACTGATACGGATGACCATGACGTTGCGCATTATAGTGTATTGCAACAAACCGACGGATTTACCCTGCATGCAGACGGTAGCTATAGCTTTGATCCGGGCCATGCGAGTTACCAAAACTTGTCGAACGGTCAAGATCAAGTACTAACGATTCCTGTAATAGTATTTGATCAGAATGGTGCCACAGATACAAAAAATCTAACCATAACAGTGCACGGAAAAGATGAGTATACCCCACCTGTCACCAGTATCGATATTGACATTGCCAATGGTGGTCTGGTTCCCCAAGCAGGCATTATTGGCGGGCCTTCCTTAGCTAGCTATGAATATGACTTAGATATTTCTGTCCATAAAAAGCCAGGAGAAACTATAGACAGTATCGCTCTAACACATCTACCCAATGGTGTAGCTCTCATCTATGACAATGGCCACTCGGTACCGCAAAGCCACAATAGCTATCAAATCGATCCGGCACTCAGTGACCAACTAAAACTGATCTCTGATCATGCGCTTACCGCTACCAATTCAGGTTTTGAAACTACCGTTGTCACCACAGATACTGGCAGTGGTTTACAAGCGACTTCCGTCATCGATGCTCAGGGACAAGTTCAGGTCAGTACTGTTAATTCGGTTACCCACGATGAGTCTATCGATAATAATGAACTATTGAATGAATTTACCATTGATGATCAGAAAATGACTGCATCGTTAGTCGCAGAGCAGTTTGAATATTCATTTAGCGATGAACCTCTTCTTAACTTTTCTGCAGCTCATGAACAGCTTCAGGAAGAAAATAGCTCAGACAGAACAGATCAGAAATCTCTTGATACTTCAGAAGAGCGCGCCGCTACTGTTCTTGGTGGAGCCTCTGAAAATGAGGCAAACGATGCGTTACAAACCATGATTGAAGAACATCTAACAGCCCACCACAAGACTAAGGTAAAAGACGAAGCAAACATTGCAACGAAGAGTGGCGATAGTGAGCATTCTGATGGCGCTCAAAGCCAAACGGACCTTGCTGCAGACGGCACAGAACCAGACGAGTCAGTGGGTGGCAGTTCAAGCTCACATTTAGATAGTTTAGTGGCCAAACCCGATGATGATAGTTTGCCGCCGATATAGTGATTAAAGATTGCGTGACAAAAAGATGCCAACTCGGTCATGCCGGTCTTAATCAGGTATCAGGTTGACGCGTTAGAGTTTGAGATAACAGAATTAAATAGCAGTTCAGAGGACTAAATGACGAATCACCAGGATAATAATTCTCAGATGGAACAGTGGGATACTGGCTCGCCAGAGCGCACGCATTTTGATCCTTTGCTTGATAGCTTAGTCATAGTTTCAAAACTCTATGACAAACCAAGCACAGCAACAGCATTAAGTGCAGGCCTTCCCCTCGTCGAGAACAAGCTAACCACTACCCTGCTCCCGCGCGCCGCAGAGCGTGCAGGCTTGTCTACTCGCATGCTAAGCCGCGAACTCGATTCAATTGTTCCAGAGGTATTGCCTGCCATAATGTTACTTCACAATGGCAATGCGTGCGTACTGAATCATATCGACAAAGATTCCAATCAAGCGACCATTATTCGACCTGAAGCAGGCTTGGGTGAGGAAAAGCTTGATCTCGAGACCTTGAATGAGTTTTACACCGGATTTTGCTTTTTTATCAAACGCGAATACCAATTCGATAAAGAACGTAAACTGGTGACCGGAGAAGCCGGTAAACATTGGTTCTGGGATACGCTCCGACTGTCATTCCCTATTTACCGTGACGTCATCATAGCATCGGTATTGATTAATTTATTTGTTCTCGCAAGCCCATTTTATGTTCGCAATGTGTATGACCGCGTTGTACCTAACTCAGCCTTTGATACTTTATGGGCATTCTCAATCGGTATCGGCATCATTTTCTTCTTCGACTTGGTGCTAAAGTTAATACGTACTTACTTTCTTGATGTCGCAGGTAAAAAATCAGATGTTATCTTATCATCTAAGATATTCTCGCACGTTCAGGCCTTAAAATTAGAGTACCGGCCGTCTTCAGTAGGCTCGTTTGCAAAAATGGTCAGTGAGTTCGAGAGCATCCGAGACTTCATCACCTCTGCAACGATGAGTACGCTCGTTGATATTCCATTTGTAATTATATTTTTGATTGCGATCTACATATTCAGCGGAAACCTAGTGATTGTGCCAATCGTCGCAGTACTCATTATTCTCATCATTACCATCGTTATTCGGCGCCCGGTCGATGAGTCAATCACGCATAGCTACGGAGCCTCGACCGTCAAGAATGGTTTGCTCATTGAAACCCTGAACGGTTTAGAAACGGTTAAAAGCAATCGTATGGAAGGCCTGAATCAGCGCAAGTACGAACAAAATGTCGGTGAAAACTCCTATTGGAGCAATCGCTCTCGCTTGTACTCAACCATCGGCACCAGCACCTCTGGTTTTGTTCAGCAAATGACGACTGTCGCTCTACTGATCGTTGGCGTATACGAAATCTCAAACCATGAACTAAGCATGGGCGGTCTGATCGCCGCAAGCATGCTGACTGGGCGCGTAATCGCCCCAATGGCGCAGGTAGCAGGTTTGATCGCTCGCTGGGGTCAAACTAAAGAGGCGTACGAGGGCATCGAGCGAATTATGCAAATGCCGGTTGAGCGTGAAAAAGACAAGCAATATCTTCAACGCAACCACACCGAAGGACACTATGAGCTTGAAGGCGTAGGCATCACTTTCCCTGAACAAACAGTGCCCATCATTAAATCTGTCTCACTAGATATTCCTGCTGGCAGTCGACTGGCGGTGATCGGTCGAATTGGCTGCGGAAAAACAACATTACTGCGTTTATTAATGGGGCTCTATACACCGACCGAGGGCGTCATCAAGTTAGATGGGATCGACATTCGGCAACTCGACCCCAGCGACTTACGCTCCTTGATCGGATGTGTCGAGCAACAACCGATGCTATTTGCAGGATCTATCCGCGAAAACATTACATCCGGCACACCTTATGCGACTGACGACCAAATTCTGAAAGCCGCAGAAATGGCCGGCGTGTTGGAATTTACCGCGACGCATCCAGAAGGATTAAATCGACAATGTGGAGAACAAGGACGCATGCTCTCAGGCGGGCAGCGTCAATGTGTTGCACTCGCACGCGCACTGCTTCGCGATCCAAAAATCTTAATTTTTGATGAACCAACTAGTGCACTAGATCAAGACTCAGAGCGACGTTTAATCACGCGTTTAAGCAAGCTTGCATCTGATAAGACCATCATCGTATTTACACAGCGTCTTGCAATACTGAGCTTGCTCGACTCGCTCGCGGTAATGGATGATGGTGAAATTCTAATGCACGGCGCCAAGCAAGAAATACTCGATCGCTTATCAGGAAAAATACCTGCACAAGGTAAGTCCGATACTAAAGACGGAGGTGAAGCATGAGCACTAGTGATCACCTCAGCAAAAAACAATTGAAGAAGCTGCATCAAGAAGACTTAGATTTTATTACAGATGCCTCGCAAGGCGAGTTAATGCGTACGCCCAAAGTGGCGCAAATCACCTTATGGGTGTTGCTCGTCATGGTACTCGCGCTCATTGCTTGGGCTTATACTTCGAGTATTGATGAGATTGTTCGCGGCCAAGGAAAAGCCATTCCGCTCAGTCATACACAAGTCATTCAAAATCTTGATGGCGGTATTATAAGCGCTATTCATGTGCGTGAAGGCCAAACCGTGGAAGCGGGTGATCTACTCATGGAACTAGATGCAACAACCGCCGGCGGCTCACTAGCACAATCGGTTGCCGAAACATCCTCGCTCGTTGCAGAAGAAATGCGTTTAGCGGCAGAGGTTGCCGGTATCGCGCCTAATTTCACGGAAGAACAAATCAAGCAGAACAAACGCTTCATCGAAACCCAGATTCAACTCTACAAAGTTCGTCAGGAAGAACTACATAAACAAGTCGAAGACATTCATTTAAAAGCAAGCAAAGCACGGCAAGAACTTGTTGCGGCGAATCAACGTCAACAAGATCAGCAACGACAAGTGCAGCTTGTTGAGCAGCAACTGAAAATGAACGAGCCTTTACTAAAAATGGGGGCCGTATCTGAATCTGTGGTGCTCGATATTCAGCAACAATTGAGTCGTGCACAGTCTGAAGTCAATTCCACAAAAAATGAAATTCCTGAATTGAGATCAGAAAGAGATCGCCTTCAAAAAGAAGAAGAAGAAGTTTTGGCAAGTTTTAAAGCCAAAGCCCAACAACAACTTTCTGAAGTAAGAACGCGCCTTGATATTGCGCGTGGCAAACAAACCGTTAGCGCTGCGAGTGTCGATCGCACAGAATTACGCTCCCCTGTAGATGGCATTGTCCAAACCTTGCACGTCAACACGATAGGCGGGGTCGCAAGACCTGGCGCAGAACTTATCGACATCGTCCCGGTGGGTGATGAGTTGCTTGTCGAGGTGAAAGTAAAACCTAAAGACATTGGCTTTGTTCGCCGAGATCAATACGCCAAGGTAAAAATTTCGGCCTTCGATTTTGCAGTCTATGGTGGGTTGGATGGCAAGGTCGAAACCATTTCTGCTGACTCAATTACGGACCAACGTGGAAATAGCTACTATCTTGTGAAAGTACACGTAGACCAAGCTTACTTTGATAACCCTAACGGGCGCTTGAACGTCATACCAGGCATGCAAGCAACGGTTGATATCAGCGTGGCTGAGCGTTCAGTATTGGAATACATCATGAAGCCGCTGTTGCGGGCCTTGCAGCGCTAGAGCTGCGCGGGAGTAGAACACTGGGTCAATATTTGACGCCAGTGTTACTAACCAAATGACAAACGAAACTAATCTAGTCGAAGAACACGAACCGTATTTTCAGCAGGTCCCGAACCGCTTTGTGGCGCGCGTCTTTCTTGGAAGATAATGGCCGCTTGACCCTGCCCCGAATTAACATCGATAGCGAGTGCTTGATTATCCGTAGGAATATCTACGATAGCACTTTCATTTTCAAAACTCTGTTGAGAAACGATGCTGTTAGTCGATTGATCAAACAGACCGGTTTGTACTCGAAAATAGGCTACTCGAACTCGCGAAGTATATTGAGAGCAACTGCCCGCCCCAACATTGTCGGCGTCTTCACAAAGGCTCTCCTTGTACGCGATCGCCATATTGCCATTACCGGCGAAAGCCATATCTAGCGCATTTTGCGTGTAGCCTGCACTACCAACTAACCCTGCTTGCAATACCTGAGCATCATCTAATTGATAGCCTGCTTGATCCGCTCCCGAAAAATTAATACGTCTGATAATCGGTCTCTCATTACCATTTTTCGTCGCAAAAAATGCCCAGACCATATCGCCATCAAGTGCCTTAACAAGTCGCGCATTGCGCGCTGTATCGAAAGTCAGCCCACCATTGATGATACTTGAAGCAAGTGTCGCTGGGTGCGCCCTATCAAGATTCTCATCAAGAATGAACAAACCCACTTGATCATTTGTCAGTTCATCGAAAGTCACAAACAATGCTGCTGAACCTGATGCTAATTCGACTTGGGGATTGGCATACTGATTCGTACCGGTAGTGTCTTGGGCAATAACCTTAGAAACATGACTGGTAATACCCGAAGCATTCGCTGAGATATTTGCCGCAACAATACGATCAAGCGTTACAGTAGAACCGTCGGTGTAACTTAGATTTTCTCCGAACACTAAGCCCGCTTTCAGAGTATTTGAAGAAAACTCCGCAGATAACGAAAGTGAACTGAATTGCTGAGCGCTCGCATTCAATTCAACACTTGGATCAATGTCCGAACACCGATCTTGATAGCTAGCAGAGCTGTTTGGTTTATAAGTCAAACACACATCGTAATTCGAATTTGACTGCACAATGTAAGCATAAACCGGATGCTCCTCCGAGCCATAATCCACGACTGTAGAGCCAAATAATTGAACATCATCAGTGTACGTCGAGCTGATCAATTCAGTGCCACTCATATTGAACGCACCTTGTTGCACCGTCACAGTATCGGTGCTCGAGGAACCCGATGTGAACGCAAAAGTACGAACGCCTTCATCAATAAAAGTCGCAACACTCGGTAGCACATTATCTAAGAATAAATTTGGTGGCGGTTCACTCCATTGCGCATTGTCGTATTCATAGGTGATGTCCTTGAAACCCTCTTGAGCACCATTATCCATCTCAAGCCTAAAAATAGCGGAGATATTGCCATCTTCATCGATAGAAATAGCAGGGCTATCAATACTACGCGCCGTCGCGCCTGCTTCAGCTAAGGTTTGCTCATCATGCCAAGCAGGACAGTTCGAGTTAGGATTGTTCAACTCAGGGTAAGAGGAACACTTTTGAATCGTGCCCGCAGAGCCTCCTCCACCTTCACCGCACGCAACAAGCAATACTGAAGCAAGGCTTGCAGGAAGAATTTGGATAAGTCCTTTCGTCATAATCTCTCCGAGAGAGGCCTCGTAATACTAAGACCAAAAATGTGAATCATTGGGCGCAACGATACGATTTAGACATAAAAATGTAAATCCAACAAAATCAACTACTTATAAAAAAAATACATTGTCACAGAATTTTTCTATTCAAGTGCGACTTTCTAGCGCAAAAAACAAACATCTACTATGCTGAATATAAATAAAAATTCCGCCAAACATCTGGCCGCGACCTTATCAAGGAGTGATCCAAACATGCGACTTAGAGCGACGATCTGCATTCTCGTATCGAGTGTTATCTCATCCTCTCTGGCTCACTCTAAAACCTTAGAAGAAACAACCTTCGAAGCACTACAAAGTAATCCTGAAATGTCGGTCGCTCTGCAAAGCTACTACGCATCGCGAGAAGACTTAGGCGCTGCGCAAGGAAACTTTCTACCAAGCTTAGATTTAAGCGCTGACACAGGGAAAGAAGATCTCGATCGACAAGGCGTTGGCGAAACCAATAAAACGCGAACCCAAGCAAAGTTACAGCTCACTATTCCTGTATTTCGCGGCTTTGCGAATGTGAGCGAACATGATCGCGCTGACTTCGCGATGCAAGCAAGTTATTACCAAGCCTTGGCGCAAGCAGAACAAACTTCTCTATCGATCGCTAAAGCCTATACCGATGTTTTAAATGCACGCGATGTCGTGCGCTTATCAGAAGAGAATTTAAAGCGGCACGAAGAAACTTTTGAACTTGTTAGTGCACGAAAGAAACAAGGCGTTTCTAACAAAGCTGATTTGACCCAAATGAAAGGACGTCTCGCACGCGTCAAAGCCAATCTACTTTCCGCAAAGAATAACCTGCGTGATGCCGAAACCGTCTTCGCGCAATTGACAGGCGAACGCCCGGCCACCCTGATTCGTCCAGAAGTCGATCAAGCTTACATCCCCGAGAGTAACGAACGTGCTCAAACCTTAGCGTTGAACAATAATCAAAGCTTAATTGCGAGTCGCTTAAACGTGCAATCCGCTTCCGCCAATACAACGGGGCTAAACTCGCATCTTTATCCTGACTTAGATATCGTCGCCGACCGTAGATGGAAAGACGACGTTTCGGGGTTTGATGGCGAAGAAAACGAGTGGCGAGTTCTGCTAGAAATGAATTGGAACCTCTATCAAGGTGGATCCAACGCATCACGACAGAAAAAAGCTCGTTATGAAGAAGAAGCTGTACGAATGCGCTCAAACCGTGTTTACCGAGAAGTTCAAGCAAATGTTGACGCCTCGTGGGATGCTTATCTAACCCTCAAGCAAACACTTATTCACCTAGAAGACTACGTCAATCAAAGTGAAGAAAGTGCCACTCTTTACATGGCTCAATTTAAGGCAGGTAGACGAACATTACTCGATTTGCTTGATGCACAAAACGAGGTGTTTGAAGCAAAAAAACAGTACTTGACTGCCGATTACGAATACATCTATACACAATATAGAGTCATAGCGAGTATGAGTTATATTCTCGACGCATTACGCGTAAATGTTGAAGGTTCTCTCGCTCAAGAAGATTCATAGCCAACGATCAATGAGGATCAAAAAATGTACTCACGATGCTTACTCTTCATTTGTTATTTCTCATTAATCGCATGCGCTCATCACAGTACCGAAAACACTGAGGACAACCAAGAGTTCGGTTCAGGCTTACCATCAAAACATGCTGAAACCGCTCCTGAACCATACAAAGTTGAGCCCTTTCTAAAAGAACATAAGACTCTAGATGACCAAGACGACGATGGTGTCATCGATCAAAGAGATCAGTGCGATAAGAACAGCACAAATGCCGTGATTGATAACGAAGGTTGTGTTGAGTCTTACAATGAAATTCAAAGCATCGATTTGGGTATTCAGTTCGCGAGCAACAGTGCCGAAATTTCGAAAGAGTATTACCCAGTTATTGAAAACCTTGCGAAAACCTACAAGCAAAATCAGAAGTTCATGCTTCTCATAGAGGGGCATACAGATAGCACTGGCTCCCCCTCCAGCAATCTAACACTGTCTAAAAAACGAGCCGATGCTGTTGCGAATGTTCTCATCAAGCAATATCAGATCGACTCCCAAAAAATACTTACCGCTGGGTTTGGCGCGGATCAGCCCATTGCCTCAAACGCATCAAAAGAGGGGCGACAACAAAATCGACGAATGATCGCGCACTTAATCACACAAGAACGTGTTATCGCGAAGCAATATGATATATGGACTATTGAGCTTGGTTCATCGAGCAAATCATCGACAAAGCAATTTAACGCCATCTAATCTTCCCTACTCTTCCTCTCTTTTTCAGACTCTTTTTCCTTCTCTTTCACCTTCTTATTTAGACCTCCAAATCACAATTGTTTGCCTTTTGCCTCACGTAACAACGATCAGATCTCGTTAACATAGCGTTACATTAAGGTACGTTTCGTATCACATTATTATTATAGCGAAGAGGTCGCTGCAGTGTTTTCAGTAGTGGAAGTAACAGGTCCAGTATTTTATATGGATTGGACAGGACGTCGCGTAGAAATTAGGGAGCAAGACAGCTTAACCAAGGACGACTTAGTCTCAAGCCTATCGAAACAGAGCATTACCTTAAAAAATACTGCCGGTCAGCGTTTCACTCTTGATACTGATACACCTCGTTCCGTGGAACAACTCATCAACCAGAGTTCTGCTGAGAACAAACGCAACTCGCTTCAGGCTTTAAAACATCTAGAAATTCTTAACAACGAATACAAAGGTACGATGATTTCAGACGAAGGCATCGGTGCTTATGGTCAATTTAAACGCTTGAATCAAAGCACTTCTATGCAGGCTCAAGAATATCAGGGCCGTTTCGGCTCACTGATTGTGTTTGCTACAGGAGAATGGTTCTACCACTTTGATGAAGCTACTCTTGATGGCATCAAGCTTAGCGAAGGCGCACGACAAACTGATGCTTTTACCATCAGTGTTCAAACGCGTGACTTAGATATCGACTTTGCCTTCGATATAAAACTTCAAGGTTCTGAAGACATTCCTGAGATCGTCGAAACACAACTTGAGATGTTAGAACAACACGAGAAATCAGTTGAAACGAACGTTGTTGCTGAAAACGAAATCATGTCAATGATCGATGAGTTGCTCACAATCAACTAAGAACAATACGCTCAAATTACTAAATGCGAAGCAAATGAACTGTCTGCTTCGCCATTCCCTCCAGTTTAAAGCTTTAGCTTGAGGACCTGCCGCCACTCTGAGCAGGAATAAAGCTCTCGGTTTAGCCATCGATTCGGTAAACCTTGAATAAAAATAAAATATTAACGGACGAACCATTATGAAGATTTCTCGCATAGTTGCGGCAGCTAGTATTAGCTTGTCTGCAACAATTCCGTTTGGACAAGCCACTGCGCTCAGACTTTAGCTGCGACATTTGCTGAATGTTGTTCGACACCTTCGGTTGTGCCAACACCATAATCACAATCATTAGAACCATGATCGTCAGTGGTGCAATCACCAATACGCCACCAACCAAATAGATAATGAACAAGAACAAAAACACGAAAGGTAGATCTACAATCGCCGTAATAGTCATTGAATTAAGAAAGTCTTTAACCCCATCGAAGTCTTGAAATTGTTTAGCGAAAGTACCAATGGAATTCGGCGTGCTCTCGCTTTTAGAGGCCATTACGTTCCGCAGGATGCGGGTCAATAAAAACGTATCAATGTGCTGACCAATTTTGTCCGTCAACATGGGTCGAGAAGACTTCAAAATCCAATCAAAGATCAGACCGATGGTGACGATCGCGGTGAGTACCTACAAGGTATTAAAGGCTAGATTGGGCACAACTATGTCGAACACGTTCATCGTGTAGAGCGGTATAAATAAAGCGACTAAATTAATGACAACCGAAGCCAATACCGCATCGCGATAAATGGTCTTATGTTTCACAACTTCTTTGACGATCCAGTTATCACAGAAACTCTTTGATGGTTCGAGCTCTTCCGCGTCATCGCTTTTGAATTCAACATAGAATTGCGCCAAGGGCGAAAACTCAATGGGCTCTTCAGCTGAAAGATATTTTCGGTACGTTGCTTAATATCAAACACTCGCCAGTGGCCTGGCGTATATTCAAGAATCACTAATGATGCCTTGTTTTCACCGACTAGAAGCAGAGGCAGGAAGCCGAGTAAGTCATCACCCCCTTTCTCGTGAACTTTGCTAGTGGGTGTAAAAGTAAGATGATTAATGCGTGCGAGCTCATTGAGCTGCTCTATCGAAACGCTTTGAAGAGGTTCTTCACTGTCTAACTGATGTGCTTCTTGGTGATAATCAAAGTATCCAAGCAAATAAGCTACAGAGTCAAACGCTGCACGATATGATAACTCAAGACTAGAAGCATCTGGTGTACTAGCCTCTAAAGCCTCTGCTTCTTGCTCAGAGGCAGTCATCACGTGACCCAAGGACTACTTAGCCTGAGTATCGATCTGTTCTGTTTTCTCTGATTCTGACTCATTATTGTCATCCATCCTAAACTTTCCATTCTTTTGTATTAAATTCCAAAAGTAAGATCAGTTTCAGGATACTTTTTTCGCACTACGCCTTATCGGCGAAAATATGCATCAAAACAATTGGTTGGCTACTTACAGGCGGGCCTTCATATAATTTTGATGCAATTCAAGTTTAGATTTTTAGGATTTCAAGTTATTTCAAACTACATAACAAATTTACAAAATCGGTTGCAAAGCCGCTTGTAATTAGGTGATCCATCTAACTCCGATAATCGTGCGTTGACCACCTAACTCGTGGTTTTGTCTTTTTTCGCTTGCATAATTAGAGCGACCTCTAAGCCAATCACAACCAGTGATAACACTAAGAACCACCAAACAAATGCTTCAACGAAAGCAATGATGCCGACCGCGACAAATAGGTAAAAGCCTACGACGGCATAGCGGTAGTGCAAGCGCAGACCATCTGTAAAAACAGTAAGCGCTAAGATCAAAAAGCTAACGAGAGCACCCTGAGAAGGATCGAGACGTCCTGCATCCATAAACAAATAGACCATGACCAGCGCTGTAAATCCGCCTATCCAATGCCCAGCATGGTGCATCACATAGACTTTCCCATCGCTTTTAAGCGCCAAGAAAGTAAACAAAATGGCAAGAAAAACGAAGATTCCCATCCAATAATAAATACTCGTTTCAACAGAAACCTCAGTAATCACAACACCGATAATCGATAACACTAGAATCAGGATGGGTGAAAACCAATGACGTGTTTGACGCTCTTCCATTGCTCACTCCTCGTTATAAAAACCAAGACAGTAAAGTCTAAATTTCGCTTAAATCAATACCAGATATTTCTGCGTTGACCGATGCCAAAACGCTGGAATATTCCTCAATTAATCGATCAATATCGCTTTCACACTTCGTTTGAATCGCTGCTTCTAGATCATTTAATAGCGACTCAAGGTTCTTAGCTCCAATGGCGCCAGCAAGACGTTTAACAGTATAGATTAGCCGCAAACTATTCATTTCATCTTTTTCTATACGTTTTTGATCTAGGGCGTAGACACCGTCTTCACAGCAGCGCTGAAACTGCATGAGAATCCGACAATAAAGATGTCGATTGCCATGCAATGCTGTCAATGCAGCATTCGCATCAATCATGTTCTTGGTATCAGATTTTGGTTTGGCGAAAGATTCATCATTGCCGATCGAGGTTTTAAGAGAATGCTCTTCGATCTTTTGCAGTAAGTCTTCAAGAACAAAAGGCTTAGTTAAGAAGTCCGTCATACCGACTTCAAGACAACGCGCTTTGACGTCTATCGCAGCGTTGGCAGTCATGGCGACAATGGCTAGCTGCTGCGGATCGAAAGATTCTCTGATTTTTAAAGTGGCACTATAGCCATCACAAACCGGCATTTGCAGATCCATCAGCACTAAGTGATACTGATTCTTAGAAACACAGTCAACCGCCTCAAAACCATTCGAGGCGATATCTAATTTAGCGCCTTCGCTTTCAATGAGATATTTGGCAAGCTCTTGGTTGATGAGATCGTCTTCGACCAGGAGTAAGTAATAGCCTTTCAGCCGATTTTCCCGTTTGTTTTGAGCTGCTTGTGGGCATTCGACTTCTTGCTGCGCAGGTGAATAACGTACTTTAAAGAAAAAGGTCGAACCTTTACCTTCGGAACTTTCAACCCATATTTTACCGCCCATGGCTTCGCATAGTTGTCGCGATATGGTTAATCCTAAGCCTGTTCCGCCGTACTTACGACTCATCGAATTATCAGCTTGGGTGAAAGGAGTGAACAGTGTTTCCATCACAGCTAAATTCATGCCAATCCCTTGATCTTGAACGGCATAGAGAAGAATAAAATCGCCTGAATCTAGTTTCTTATCCATAGAAATAGAGAGGCTCACGCTACCTTGATCTGTAAACTTAATCGCATTAGACATTAAGTTATTTATCACCTGTGCTAGACGATTCGGATCACCGACGAGCATGCTAGGAACTTGCTCATCAATATCCACGTTAAGCGCTAAGTTTTTATTTCGAGCAGCGATCGTGTGGGTATCTAGCAATTGTCGAATAAGCTTAGCATGGTCAAATTCAAGCGTTTCGAGCTCAAGCTTACCGGCCTCAATCTTAGCCATGTCAAGAATATCGTTGATTAGAGAAAGCAAGCCTTTTGACGAGGTGAGTATATTTTCTAAATAGTGTTGGCTTTGGTCTTTGCTCAGATTCGCGTTTCGATCTTCATTGGTCAGCACTTCACTGAAGCCAATAATGGCATTGAGTGGAGTGCGCATTTCGTGGCTAATCATGCTCACGAATTCGCTCTTAGCCTTATTCGCTTCCATTTCTTTTTCAAGCGCTTGGGCCAAGTCAACACTGCGCACGTCTACTGTTCGTTGCAGATCTTCAGAAAATGACTTTAGAGCCTCATTGGCTTCCCATAATTCTAAAGATTTTTGCTCGAGCAACTCCTCAGCCTGCTTTCTCGCTGCCCGCTCTCGCTCTAGCCTGCGCTTCCATTTCGCTTCATCTGTCATTCGCGCGACACTTAAGCCTTAGCCAAGGTAAAGGTTTGCGCGGTACCATCTGTTTTAGGGTCTTCGCGCGTGATATTTATTTGCTCTCCAAAATGATTAATGGCGCCGAGCATCAGGCCATATGCGAGTTCAGCAAAAGGGCGATTACTGCGGTATTTCATAACAAGGGTATTATCGTCAATGCGCTCTGTACCAAGTTGAGGCAACTCGGCGTCTGGGTAAAGTTTGCGCACTTCTACGTGAACATGCCCATCGATTTTCTCTAGAAAATCAAAAGAACTTTCTGCATTCGCAAACATGTCGGAAAAGCTCACGCTGAATTTTTTGATTAGGTGTTGACCAAAGATATGTAATAAATCAGGAATAGGCGTTCCTGTTCTTGCTGACAAGGCGGTCACAAGCTGCAGCATTTCTTTATAATCATAAAGTCCTACGGATGTATAAGCACCGCCACTCTCAAGGTCACAGTCGTCAATAATTTCGTCCACCATATCTATCGAGAACAGTTCTTCTACTAACTCAATGAACTCTGAAAAAACGACACCTTTCATTTCACCCTCCTCAGCAATATCACCAGCACTCTAATCAAGTTTGACTCCGCTCAGCGCTTACTCTGGTCTAGCTAACCCTAGCTTAGTTCAAAGTCTGAATAATACTTCATCAAGAACCTCGTAATTATCCTAGATTATTCACGCAATAACCGCGTATGAAGTCGGTATTTTGACATTAAATTTTATTGCTTTACTAACAATTACGTCTATATTTTGATTTCACTTACGGAGGGAATTCGATGATTGATATAGACCAATTGAACACACGCTTGGGGAATAATGCTGCGATCGTTGAGAAGATATTTGGTATTTTCACGGTTCAGTACGGCAGCCAAAACGCCGTGTTTGATAGCGCCGTGTCATCGGGCAATACAGAGGAGATTTATCATTTGGCACATTCGTTAAAAGGCGCTTTAGCCAATATGTGCGCTGTTGATGATGCTGCTGCAGCTGCTGAAATAGAGTCCGCAGCACGAGGCGGAGCTGTACCAGACGAAGCATTAATAGCAGATATGGAACAGCGTATTAAAGCTATTAATGATCAAATTCTCAGCCACCTCTCATAATGCTACACACCAGAAAGGCATGACACAAACAAACAAAAAGTCAGGCCTTTTTAGCAGTAAAAATGGCAGACTAAATGAGCGAAATTCAACGAGTCATCAAAAAGGCGATGCTAGATCATGCGCTAGATCAGCGTACAATTGACGACGCAGAAATTCCTGGCAAAACTGGTCGTCGTTTACAAATTCTGTTCTTCACGACGATTCTAATTCTTCTCATCTGGTCGACACAGGCCGAATTAGATATCGCCGTTTCTGCCCGCGGCGAAGTTGTTCTCAAACAAGACATCGAGAAAATCCAACACCTTGAAGGCGGAATACTCGACCAACTTTTAGTAGCCGAAGGTGACCGAGTCTTTGTCGGTCAACAAATCGCACGGTTAAAAGCGGCTGACCGGGATGTTGAACTGCAATCTGCTTCAGTCGAAAGCTTGGCATTACGTTTGGATATCGAAAGGTTAACTTCCCTAATTGAAGAAAGAGAACCCGATTTCTCGTTTTCTGCGATTGATGCGCAATCTGCCGAGTTAGTCGAAGCTCAATGGCAAAGTTGGTACAAAGAGCATCAAAAAAATGAATCCAATGACATTATAGTCGGGCATGACATCAAACATAAACGGGGCCTAATGGCCTCGATGAAAACAAGGAAAGCAAGTGCGCATAAGCAATTAAAACTCATTGAAGAACAACTCTCGATTAAGGAAGCTCTTTACAAAGAAAACGTCGCGTCTTATGTCGACGTACTTAACATGCGTGTGCAACGCATGAACATGACACGCGAAATCGAGAATTTAGACGAAGGCATACTTAACGAAGAATTTGCACTCGCCAAGCTCGAGAAGCAACTAAACGACCAGCGCTTGAAACGTCATTCTGATTATCGCATGGAGCTAAGTGAGTCCCGCAAAGATCTCCAACTGAAGGACCAAGCACTCATACGCGCGTCTGATAAAGTTGAGCGTATGGAAGTATTTTCTCCCGTTGAGGGCATCGTTGACAAACTTCACTTTAATTATTTAAGCGCCGTCGTCCCACCGGGCGAAAGTATTGCGGATATTGCACCCTTAGGCGGTGAACTGATTGCCGAAGTTAAGTTGGCAAGAAAAGACGTTGGCTTTGTCGAAATGGGGCAACTCACTAAGGTAAAGCTCGATACCTACAACTTTACGCAATACGGCAGCATCGACGGCACGATTTCATCAATCTCGAGAAGCTCATTTAAAGAAGAGGACAATGAGTTTTTCATGGTGCAAGTGAGCTTGGCACGTGACTACGTTGAGCGTTCAGGCCTGCAATACAAGATCACTCCACACATGGAGCTCACGGCTGATATTCAAACCGGCACACGACGTGTGATCGACTATGCTCTGAAACCAATTATGGCCGCGATACAGGATTCCTTCGATGAACGCTAGCAAGCTCATCGTAGTGGTATCAAAAGCTAACTCGCTATTATGTGCAGGCTTTGCGATACTCTGCCTCGCTATCTCGGCGGTATTTGTCATTCACGATATGACGGTTAGGCCCGAGAGCGACTTAAAACAATACCGTTTGGTCGAACAATCTGAACACCTCGTGAAACTCACGGAAACCCTGTTACACAATTCAGAAAGCTGCAAGAGCCAACCCTGTTTAGACGACTTTATCATCACGCCCACAGCGTTATTAAAAAGCGAGGCGGAACGCTTTCGAAACATGGTGGGACAAGAACGTAAAATTGCGAGCTTTGTCGGTGTCACCAGCCTAGATATTCTCACCCTACACTTAGATCAATTTTTACAAACGAAGGACAATCACGTCCTCTATAATCATCTACTGAAAGACAGTACCAACATCGAGGCGATGCATGCGCGTTTTTACGCACAGTTTGAGCTCTCCCAAAACGAGAAACAAGCGTTAAAAATAAAGCTGTATGCGAGCTTCATATCAGCCTCTGTCATCCTCTTCTTTATTGCATATTTATCAGCCCACTTTCGCTCTAAGACCCAAGAAAAGCTCTACACAGAGATCAACATGCGCCTGGATCAAACCGCACAAACCATTAGCCAATGGGATACCGATGGTTTTAAAACGTTACTCGGTAAGACCGATCTCAGCGAATTAGAGCGACGTGCCTTTTCGAAGGTTTTGAACACAGAACACGAGCTTGATCACTTCCGTAACCAAATGGATTTGTACCGAAAACTATACGCGATGATCGGTTTTGAAATGCGCGGCATCACCACCACGATCAAAGGTGGTTTGCGCGTTTTAACCAAAGATACAGATGACCATGGTGTGTTCTTAGCGCATGAAATATCGATGGCTACGGATATGCTCGAAGAGTTGGCCGAGAACTTCAATCGCTTACTTTCATCGGGCCAAGCAGAAGGTGGCGAGTTTATCGACATTAATGCACTCCTCGCGAATTTATCTACATCCCTTGCAAGTAAGGTACGACGTAATAAATGCAAAATGGAAAGCTATATCGATCCGCACATTCCGAGTGTTGTGTTCGGAAACCAGATCGGCGTGTTCTGGACCCTGCTGTTCCACTTTTCAA
>NZ_LWGF01001498.1:0-654 GCF_001635355.1 Oleiphilus sp. HI0125 | reverse complement strand
CTGTGGCGTTAAGGTGTTTATGGGGGCATCGACAGGTAGCTTACTTGTTGAGGATCAAAATGCATTAGATGCTATTTTTCGTGAATGCCCCGTGCTTATTGCCACGCATTGCGAAAGAGGGCNTGTCATGGATCGAAACCTAAAGAGAATCGAAGATTTGGGGCGTGAAATTACGATTCATGACCATCCAATTATTAGAGATGATGAAGCCTGTTATGCCTCTTCATCTTATGCCGTTGGATTGGCGAAGAAGTTTGGCTCGCAGTTAAATGTTTTGCATATCACAACAGAGAAAGAGCTTAGTCTCTTTGCGTCAGGCCCAGTCGAAACGAAACACATTACTGCCGAGGCTTGCGTTCATCATCTTTGGTTTAGCGAAGAGGATTATGCCCAGAAAGGTAACCTAATAAAGTGTAATCCAGCAATTAAGAAGGCTAGTGATCGAAACGCCATATTGCGGGCTTTGCGTGATGATGTGATTGATATTATTGCAACCGATCATGCGCCGCATACCTTTGATGAAAAAAACGTACCTTATATGCAAGCGCCTGCGGGCCTGCCATTGGTTCAGCATGCACTGCTGAGTTTAATTGAGCATGTTAGAAACGATCGCTTATCAATTGAACAGGTCGTGCAAAAAGCTGCGCATAATCC
>NZ_LWGF01001497.1:0-576 GCF_001635355.1 Oleiphilus sp. HI0125 | reverse complement strand
GGCCGGCAGTGAATTTGGCATCGTTTTTATTTTATTTGAGAGTGCCATATCAGAACCGATCTGCATTGGAGCATTTAAGGTGGCTTGGCTTTGGTGTCAGCGAGATCGGCTCATGCGTGACTAATACAGAAGCCGAAAAAAGCGATTTATCAGAACTTACTCATTTTACTGATGGCGGTTTTGTAAAGATGAAGCTTGAGGGTTTAAGTGTTTTCTTCCGTTATCCGCGTTTTCGGTTTCGCCCCAGTCAATGTGATGCCTTGCATATCGATGTCTGGCGAGGCTTGGACAATGTTCTTCGTGATGCTGGCTCATACTCTTACAATGCTCAGGCAGCCGAATTGAATTACTTTAATGGCCCCGCAGGACATAACACCATTGAGTTTGACCAGCGTGCAGCAATGCCTAAGCTAAGTCGTTTTTTATACGGGGAGTGGCTCAAGCCTCAAGGTGTTTGTGTAGAAGAGGCTACCGATGCTATGTGCTTTGAAGCAGGTTATACCGACTATGAAGGCGTGAGTCATCACCGTAGCCTTCATTTGAGTGGGAAGGTACTCACCGTTACTGATACTTGCT
>NZ_LWGF01001496.1:0-988 GCF_001635355.1 Oleiphilus sp. HI0125 | reverse complement strand
ACCAAGAATGACTAGCATACCTATTAAGACCATCACGTAAGCGCGCTGTGCAGACGGCGACAAACCAACTAAAGCGATGTAAAATAACCCCATTATGGCCACGATAGGTAAAGCAAACCGAGCCAAATTAAGTCGCAACATTATGGCGAGCAAACCAAAGCATACTAAGCCGACATGTAGACCGGAGATCGCCATAAGATGCTGCGTCCCGCTGTCTTGCAGTGCCTGATTTTCGTCGATTGATATGTCGGCACGATGCCCTAGAACAAGCGCAATAACCAAACCTTTATGTTCATAACCATCTAAAAGTTGCGCCAAATGCTCATAGATCCGCAACCTTAACTGAGTCAAGCGGCCTGACTTCCACTCGGTCGAATGACAATCGCGCTCGACAACGCGATTTACCTTTGCAAAGCCAACAACGCGCTCATAAAACAAATGCCTTTCATAACTCCCAACCCAAGGGTTATAGCTAAACTTTGGGGATTTCAGCGTTACTTGAATCGAAGAGCACTGCGTATTTAATAGATTAGAAAAGTCATAGCTCGCTGAGACATAGAATTTGCCGGTATCAGAACAGTAGGGAATAGAGAAACCATATTGGCTATAGCGAGGCAGGCCGCAGAGATATCCCTGCAACAGCACCTCATTCCCAGTTTCGTTCACGGATACACGTTGAGCCGAATGTTGAGCCACTTCGTACTGCGCATAGGTATAAGCAACACAACACGCAATGGCCGAAACGAGACTCAGCACAATTAAGCGACGATTGGTTAAATCAGAGTGAGTATGACAAGCGTGACGAATGACACAGAGTGCTACAAACAGAAACGTAAAAAATATTAACGCATTAAAAATAGGTACACTAAAATGCACCAGCATCGCGCCAACACAAAAGGCGGATAAAATTAGATACATTGTCTCTTCCGTGAGATAAGATGCCCGCGCGATCCATGTGCGGTTTTACAAGCCATGCGAATATCAGGTT
>NZ_LWGF01001495.1:0-716 GCF_001635355.1 Oleiphilus sp. HI0125 | reverse complement strand
GTAATGGCGCTATTTTGAATGGTGGTACTAGCGGCATTGGTAATGTCGAAGGTGCACTGGCTGCTGCTCAAGATGATTTTTACAGTGGTGACGATGCTGACGTAAACGTTTTTCTTAATGCGAGTGATGCTATCGAAGAAGAGCATCTTTTAGCGTCGTACGATACAAGTCTTCTGACGTTTGTGTCGGATTCTGAGAATCTAGCGGTGAGCGGTGATTGGTATAATTACCAGCACGTTGGTGGCGGTAATCCTCCCAATACTAGTGCGAACTCTGATAATTCTTGGTTAATTCGTTCTGCAGAGGGTGATAGTTATGCGCGCATGAAGGCGACATATTTCTTGTATGACTACGCGCATGCGGAAGTAACATTTGAATTTGACGTTCAAGCCCAGGGTACTTCGCAAATTCTTGATTCCAATGAGTCATTTGTTGTGAATGTAATGCCAGGGCAATCAGAGTGTTATGATTTCGACACGGCCGCTGAGGTGGCGTGCTCTGATGCTTCTTGGGATGTTCAGTTCGAATTGCCAGCTCCTCCAGCACGTGGTTTTAATGTTCGCACGAACGGTGGTATTTCGGGTTCCGGAAATGGTGGTGTATTTGGTCCATTGACGACTACAGATGCTGAAGCATACACATCTGCGACAATGGCGCCAGGGTCTGGTCGTGACATTTCAAATCACTATGTTACTGATTCAAATGCGAGCATCTTT
>NZ_LWGF01001494.1:0-1518 GCF_001635355.1 Oleiphilus sp. HI0125 | reverse complement strand
TGCTTGAAGTGTGCATGATGAGATCGTCCAAAACCCCGAAGATCTGGGATGATGACGCGATACTTTCGCGATAAAGGATATGCGTAAGGAAGCCAATGGCCAGAATGCATGCCAAAGCCGTGAAGGAATATAATTGTTGGTCCGTTACCGATGTCTCGGTAATGAAGTTTTACATTGTCGCTTGAGAAATAATGGGCCATTTATTTTTTATTGAAGAATGACTTCAATAGGCTGAGAGAAACGACCTGTGATTCGGTCTGAATCTATCGTAGCAATGTGCAGGTATAAACTGCCGGGATCAAGATTTGAAAGTGTAAACTTTGTGTTTTGCGCGCCTACAATTTCAACGCTATTGCTTAGTGAGTTTTCGCTTTTGCCAAAGGCAAGTTTATATCCGTATATCTCAGATTGATTCAGAGGCTCGCCGTTTTCGCGCTCCGTAGGCATTGCCCATGATAGTGATAATGAGGGCTTGGCCTTCACGTTTAATGAAGCAGAGCTAGAACGAATTGATCCAAACACATTGTTAACCGTGGCGTAGTATGTTCCGGCATCTGCACTCGATGCTGTGCTGACCTCGTATATGCGGCTTGTTGCACCATTGATTGCTTTGTCGTCTTTATACCACTGGTACGAATGGCTCGTTGCTAGTGTGCTAGCAACGCTAAATTGGAAAGAGTCTTCAAGGTAAACCTGTTGTGACTGTGGTTGCTCAACTAGGGTTTGAGCGACGTTTTGAGCTATCACACGTAGTTGAGCTGCTTTTGAATTTAGATTGCCGGTAGAGCTTGTGACTTGTGCCGTGTAGTTGCCCTGATCAGTTTGTGTCGCGCTTTCTATTGCAAGCGTTGCGTTCGTTGCTCCTTCAATCGCTTTGCCATCCTTAAACCACTGGTAGCGCATGAAACCTCCACCCTCAGCCGATATCTCAAAACGAACGTTATGTCCTGCTAATACATCTTGGTCAGATGGATGTTGTGAGATTCTGAGAGTGTTGAGAGCTTCTGTTACGGTGATTTTTGCAAAGGACGAGTAGAGCACCTCACCCTTATATTCAATAATGGCGCGATAATCACCAGCATCACTTTGACTTGCGTTTGAAATGACTAGTGTCGAGCTATTTTTATTCGCTAAAACGCTAGCACCTTTCTGCCAAGATACATTCGCGTCAGAGCCTGCATTTGTATTGATATTGAGTTCAATAGATTGGCCACTAACAATCGACTGGGATTGTGGTTGCTTAGTAATCTTAAGTGAAAGTTCTTTTGGTTCCACACTGAGAGAAGCGGAAGATGAAATGATCTGATTTTGCGCGTTGCGAATGATTACATCATAGACGCCTGCATCATTTAATAAGGCATGTGTCTTTCCGTAAATTGCATCATTGGCACCAGGAATAATTTCTCCGTTGAAACGCCATTGATATTGGAGTGCTTGATTTGAGTATGCCTGAGCTCTTAAGAAAAACGGGGAATGCTGATTAATATTGGCGTCAGTAGGTGATGAAAGTAAGAATAT
>NZ_LWGF01001493.1:0-970 GCF_001635355.1 Oleiphilus sp. HI0125 | reverse complement strand
GATATGATCGCGTCAAACAAAGCTTCGATCGTGTTGGCATCTATGGTGCTGCAGACTCAACGAGCTATAGCGATACCTTAGAAGACGTTAATACTGATTTTGCATTAATGTATCAATTCGAAAACGGTATCAGCCCTTACTACAGCTATGCTGAATCTTTTACTCCCAATGATGCTGACCAGAATGGCAACCTTGTTGATCCAAACGAAGGTAGTCAACATGAAATTGGTGTGAAGTTCTTATCTTCTGACAGCAACACCTTAGTGACAGCTGCAATATTCCAAATTGATGAAGACAACCGCGTCACCGATACAGATCCTGCGAACTTCAAAGTCATCGACGCTTCGTACGAAGGCGCTGAGCTTTCTGTTCAGCATCAAATTGAAGACATCCATATCCAAAGCTCTTATACCTATTTGGATACTGAGCAAAAGCAGACAGGTGCTAGCAAACTAAAAGTACCGAGTGTCGCAGATGAGATGGCAAATACATGGATCTCGTATATTCCTAGCGGCGGCGCATTAAATGGCTTCCGAGCAGGTATTGGAGCTCGCTATATTGGTAACACAGTGAGTGACACCAATATCTATGAAACAGCAGGATATACCCTATATGACGCTATGCTTGGCTACCGTTTTGCTGACGTGGATCTTCAATTGAACGTATCCAACTTAACTGATAAAGAGTATGTTGTTGGTGTGTCGGACCAAGATCTTGGCGCGTCAAGCTTTAAAGGACCTGAACGCTATGCTAGCTTAACGGCTAAATATCTATTCTAAGGTAATAGCTATTCTCAATTAGAAAGCGCCAATCGGCGCTTTTTTCGTCTTGACCAAGTGAAAATCTAAGGCAGCCTCAAGGCTACCCTACTCCATTTCACGTCTTCTTTGTTGGGTAAAATGCTGTCTTGATTATCGATACGCAGTGCAATCTCAAAACCTAGAATTTGCGCTTCTTCGCAAAGCGTACT
>NZ_LWGF01001492.1:0-634 GCF_001635355.1 Oleiphilus sp. HI0125 | reverse complement strand
GCACTGGTTTAATTCTGAGGGTTTAATCAGTGCATCTTCCTTTGATTCTTATCTTAATCTTTTCGAGTTAGTTCTCGTCTTGCTTCTGCGCAAACCAACTTTCTAAGATGAGGCAGGCCGCAAGGCCGTCTACTGAATATTCACCAAAGTCTCTATGCCCCTGTTCAGACAATACAATTCCTTTTGCTTCGTAACTTGATAAACGTTCGTCTTGCATGTGCGTTGCTAGGTGATAGCGACCATGTATTCTATTTGCGAATTTTCGTGCCCGAGCACTGAGCTCACTCTCACTTCCATCCATGTTAAGCGGCAGGCCAATAACGGCTGCTGTTGGCTGCCACTCTTTTAGGTGTGCCTCAAGTTGTTGCCAATTGGGAGTGCCGTCTTTCGCTTTTATTGGTGATAGTTCTTTGGCTGTTGCAATGAAGTCATTACCAACAGCAACACCAATGCGTTTTAGACCGAAATCGAAGCAGATATAATTTTTAGGCATGGCCTGCTTGCCATGTGAGTTGGCTTGCATCTAGCCCGATGCTTGCTAATGCTCTGTCATAGCGGCTTTTGGTGTCGGTATAAAAGATCACTTCTTCACTAGATACGCAGGTTAGCCAAGAGTTTTGAGCGATCTCTTCTT
>NZ_LWGF01001491.1:0-1145 GCF_001635355.1 Oleiphilus sp. HI0125 | reverse complement strand
CTGGGAACGCGTGAAGCACTTAACCAACAATAATCCAGAGATGTTTGATAACCAAGAGGCTGTTGGGATTAATGCACGATTTCGCTTTTACCGCTATAGCGAGGGCGACTTTTTTAAGAATCATATCGATGGAGCGTGGCCTGACTCACGAGTGGTCAATGAAGAGCTTATTCATAACGCTTATCCAGATCGATATAGTCAGATGACATTTCTCATCTTACTTAACGAAGACTTTGAAGGTGGCGCAACAAGGTTTTTGGTGAACTTAGAAGATTCAACGCAGCCAGCACGAGGAAATGCATCGGTTAAGGAAGTTGATATCCGCACACCTATTGGTGGTGTCCTTTGTTTTCCACACGGGCATCATCCTTTGCATTGTTTACACAGTTCTCAGCCCATCTCTAAAGGAACCAAATATATTATTCGGACCGATTTACTGTTCACCGTATAGCGCGCTGCTTGTGCGAAAAACTTTCGTACTTATTGGTGCTGACATTGAGCACACCAAAACTAAAATCTGCCATCCAAAAACGAACGGGATATGTGAAAGGTTCCATAAAACGATCTTGTTGAAGCTCAATCAACCTACTTGGAGACGTATATTCTATGGTTCGATTGAGGAATTGCAGCATGATCTGGGTGAATGGCTAGTTTACAACAAAGACGAATTCATCAAGGTAAAAAGTGTTGTGGGAGAGCGTGAATGAAAACTTTACTTGATGGTAAATGGATCTAAAGGAAAAATTCTTAAATTGAGTCTGACTTGACAGCTACTATTCGTAAAATCGGATTTTATCAGCTCAAGTTGGAATAACGGCAATTAGTCCATGTTGACCGAGTATTTATCTATTTACTTTCGAGCCTATTTGAACGATAACTTTTATAAATAAATGTCTGCTTTTCGAACAAAGTGAATACTCAGAATTCGATTCTGATGTCCGAACTTAAGGTCCGGTATTGTCTATTTGTGAGGTTTACTTGTAGACAATAGCAGCCGTTGGGATGCCGTATTTTGGTCAAGCCTTAAGGCGTACTTCTACAAAAAAGCAGACATTAGAATTCGTTGTTTTTAGGAAGTAAAATTTAGCTTTAATTCAAATCTCTACACGAAACTGAATTCACTAGAGAGTTCTCTAGATATCTAG
>NZ_LWGF01001490.1:0-825 GCF_001635355.1 Oleiphilus sp. HI0125 | reverse complement strand
CAAGTTGCTGAAATACCCGGCTCGTTTACAGGACAATTTCTTAAACCAATGCTGTAATAAGCTCAGCCACACACCAACATTCATTGAGTCGTAATCGCACCTTGTGCTAGCGATCACTGAATGTTACGTGTTTCATACTTTTAACCATCTTACCTTCGCCTAAAATGTGCTTGCAGGCGAAATTCAGGCATAAAAAAACCCAGTCAGTAGACTGGGTTTTTTCGTTGAGCGGTAACTCTGAAAAGCTTACTCTTCGTCTTCGTCGATCTCATCAACGATAGGACGGTCAACCAACTCTACGTAAGCCATTGGCGCAGCATCACCAGTACGGAAACCGCACTTAAGGATGCGAATATAGCCGCCAGGACGCTCTTTGTAGCGTGGGCCTAGTTCATCAAACAACTTAGCAACAACTTCGTCATTACGAACGCGAGCGAACGCTAAACGACGGTTAGCTACAGAATCATTCTTAGCTAGAGTAATCAAAGGCTCAGCCACACGGCGAAGCTCTTTTGCTTTCGGCAATGTCGTTTTGATCAACTCGTGCTCGACCAAAGATGCAGCCATGTTTTTAAACATCGCCTTACGGTGCGAGCTGTTGCGGTTGAATTTACGACCACTTTTACGATGACGCATTTTCTAATTCCTTACCTGTCTAGTCGAGGCGGCTTAGTGAGCCAACACTCGATCATCGCCCTTTAAACTAGCTGGCGGCCAGTTTTCAAGACGCATACCTAAAGAAAGACCACGAGACGCTAGAACATCCTTAATCTCGGTAAGGGACTTCTTACCTAAATTAGGTGTTTTAAGCAGTTCTACTTCAGT
>NZ_LWGF01001489.1:0-1004 GCF_001635355.1 Oleiphilus sp. HI0125 | reverse complement strand
GCTAGTCGAAATAAGGGGTTCACATCGTGCGGAAAGTATTAACACATATAACCCACGCAACCCACCAGACAAACAGGTAAGTCGTGATTTCTTAGAATGGAATGTTGATTTAGGGTTCTCAATGTTAATGACCGAATCCTTTATGCGCGAAGAGCTAGGCCTTTCAGGTCCGATACTCGACGGCGAATGGATTTTCTCTTTTGTTGGTATGAACATGATCCCGACCGATTTCACACCATACAGACCTGAAAATGCGAGCCGCACAGGCCCTTATCCCGGCACAGCTCGTGCTGTGCAAGCACTCTATCAGTTTGGCGTGGCGCATTACCGCCAAAACTACATGCTTACTATGGATATCGATCTTTCAGAAAACGAGGTCTATGACTTCGAAGGATTAACCCGCTTTCTAAGTTTCGGTGGNGAATATTTTTTAAGAGACGACTTTCACCTCCGTGCGGGCATGCGCATCAACATGGCACAAACATCGGAAGCCGCCAAAGACAAAGCTATTCTAACGGGTGGTTTTTTGTATCAACCACATGGATTCAGTATTGAAGCCGCCGCAATGATTAATGAAGTAGAAATTGGCGGAACAGTTGGTCTTGGCTACGCCTTTTAGCTAAGCTAGCGACATGTCATCACATTCAAATTCTAATCTGCTTCCTGCAGACTCTTATTTCATCGTAGGCGGAGCCGTCCGAGACCGCCTCCTCAACCTTAAAAGCAAAGATCTAGACTGGGTGGTTGTCGGCTTAACACCAGAACAAATGGTGGAACAGGGATTTCAGCAAGTCGGCGCAGACTTCCCTGTTTTTATCCATCCTATCTCTAAACAAGAATATGCACTTGCCCGTACTGAACGTAAACACGGTGAAGGCTACAAAGGGTTTATCTGCGACTTCAGCCCTGAGGTAACGCTTGAGCAAGATCTAGAGAGACGCGACTTAACGATTAACGCTATGGCCGAAGATGCCTATGGCAATGTCATCGATCCGTATAATGGG
>NZ_LWGF01001488.1:0-15822 GCF_001635355.1 Oleiphilus sp. HI0125 | reverse complement strand
AAGACCTAGATTGCTTGGATCAGTTCGAGCGCTTCGCAAGCTTCAATGGTCCAGATTTTTATGGTTTACCGCGCAATACCGGAACCATTACTTTAGTGCGCGAACAATGGACTGTTCCTGAGATCATCACCCTACCTGATGGTGGAGAAATTGTTCCATTTTTTGCAGGCGAAACACTGAACTGGAAGCTTAAATAAGACCTTACACGATAGTAAGGTGATGTGATTAAGAATTAATCATTTAAAGTCCAAGTTCGCGGTATGATAAGTAGCCTAAAACAATAACGTTCATTCCGCGAATTCCCAAAATGCGTTTAGAAAACCCCTTTCACATTGCCGTAGTCTTCCTTTGCGCTTTTGCGCTATCGGCCTGTCAATCAGGCGGCGATGAAAACATACTTCAAAGTACGGTTCGCGGTAAAGCTATTAAAGGGGTAATTAGCCAAGGCGTCGTCAGCACATACCGAGTCTCCGAAGAAAATGGCAACCTAAGTTTATTGTCGACAACGTCCACAGATTCAAATGGGCGCTTCTCCCTCAATATTAATCACGACGAAGAACAGCCTTTACTCATTCAAATCAGCGCCCAACCAGATGTCACTACCATGACCTGTGAGTTACTTGAGGGCTGTATTGCGGAACACTCAGGTGCCTTAAGTGCATTTGGAGAACAAAGCTACGTGGACGACAGCTTTCAATTGTTAGGGCTGATTGCAACAGATAGCTTCGGTGAAAAGCATGCGAAAATCTCTGCGCTAAGTCATCTAATCGTAGCGACTGCGCTTAACCTCCCAGGAGGCTTAACCCGCGGCAATATAAAATTTGCAGAACGCTGGGTTATGGAAACATTTCAACTCAGCCGCTCGCCTCTGATCAGCGAGCTGATCGACATTTCAGATGATTCCGCCCTTGCTCAAAACGATTCTGGTGACGTCATTCAAGCAATCATCGGTGCGAGTTTTTATAATCTTTCTCAAACACAATCTTGGTATGACGCCAGCATTACTATTGATAACTTTCCAATCAGCAGCATTCTCGAGCAAGCTCAAGTTTTGGCGCTAAATGTTAATCACCACCTTCCTGTTACTGATCAACATCCTGAACTTATAGCAAGCCTAAGCTCTCAGAATAATGCTGACATATTCTTACTTTCATCACCTACTGACGCCAATATTAATCAGCATTCCCCGTTTTTCTTAAGAGCTCAGGCATACTCAAATCAAGCACTCCAATATCAATGGCGTTTCAACGGAGAAATTATTCCTGGTGCCAATGATGCAATTTACGGAAAGACACATGCCTTATTAAATGATGCAGGCGTCTATGATGTAATCATTCGCAACGCGCAAAATCAGATCATTTCATCTTCCGCTTCTCTCAGTGTGGAACCAAAAGAACTTTCACTTAAGATTACTAAGCAACCACAATCCCAGTCGATTGTTAGTGGCCAATCTATTGAACTCAATATCAATACAAATGCAGGCTCTGACGCGAATGTATCTTGGCAGAAAGGTGCTAGCGTTTTAGCGAATAAAAATAGCTCGACACTAGTCATTTCAAACGCAAGTCAAAGTGATGCTGGTGATTATCGCGCCATTATTGAATATAAGGGTGAGGTGCTCTACTCGTCCTTTGCAAAAATCACCGTAACAGAAGCTCTCAACACTCTCAGAATCTCACAACATCCATCTGACCAAGATGTATTAGCAGGACATAACGTTCGTTTTGAGATATCGGCTGAGGGTGGAGGTTTCATGCGCTACCAGTGGTTTAAGGATGGCAAAGCGATTGAAGGAGCAACGAACGCAACGCTTGCAATAGAAAGCGCGACACAAACTGATCAGGGCAACTACACGGCACAAGTCACAAGCTCTACCGGCAATCTAAATTCAAAAGCAGCTCAACTACGTGTGATAGCTCAAAACGTCGCTCAAACCCTAGTTGAGCAACCACAGTCACAACAGGTTTACCTTGAAGACTCTTTCCAATTTAGCGTTGCTAGCACACTAGCAACGAGCCATTCGTACCAGTGGTATAAAGACGACAAAGCAATCAATGGTGCAACAAGCCGCATATACGAGGTCAGCACAGCATCGAGTGCAGATGCCGGAACATACTACGCCACGGTTAACAATGTGTTTGGATCAATTCGTTCTAGCTCTGCTTCATTAAACGTGAAGGCCAAGCCCTCATTATCACTATCATGGGCAATGCCTACGGAGCGCGAAAACGGCGAGCCTCTGAATCAATCTGAGATATACGGATATAAACTTGCCTTTGGCAAAAGCGAAAACTCACTAAGCAATAGCGTTGAAATTGTAGGCGCGCAAAACACAAAGTTTACACTTTCAAATCTTGATCCCGGCAGTTTATACCTGCACATTGCTACGATAGATTCAGACCGAATCACAGGTCGTTTCTCTCAGCCTATTGAAGTCATTCTTCAATAAAAAATAAATGGCCCATTATTTCTCAAGCGACAATGTAAAACTTCATTACCGAGACATCGGTAACGGACCAACAATTATATTCCTTCACGGCTTTGGCATGCATTCTGGCCATTGGCTTCCTTACGCATATCCTTTATCGCGAAAGTATCGCGTCATCATCCCAGATCTTCGGGGTTTTGGACGATCTCATCATGCACACTTCAAGCAAGACTGCGCAGTGAGTAATTATGCCGATGACGTCGCCGAACTCATCTCAGAGCTCAATGTCTCCAGCTTCAAACTAATCGGCATTTCGATGGGTGCACTCACATCAATCAGTTATATCGATAAATATAAGCCCGCAGGTTTAGAGAGGTATTTGCACATCGATCAAAGTCCATGCTGTGTTAATAAATCCGATTGGCGATGGGGGCTATTCGGGCATGAGCATGATGATCGAATGCAACGCGCAAAGCAGTTGCTGGATGAGCTTGAGCCATACCTAGAGCAAGGCTTTGAATACAGAGATTTGCCCAATAACTTACGTCAACAAATACAAACTGAACTTTCTGAGTTCTTTGCTTCAGCCATGTCATGGCCAAGCTTTAAGCAGCTTTCACGGCTTTTGTTGAGTAAAGAATGGATATTGAGACAACTGCTGTCCGTTAAGAACTGGGGGGCATATATGCATTGCCTTCGAGCTTACATCGATCAAGGCTATGATTTCAGACAAGCCATTGAAAATTGCGAAACGCCCATTGATATTCTAGTAGGCATGAAATCGGATATGTACCCAGCCACAGGTCAGCTTCGTATGGCGGATCTGAATGAAAGATGCTCAGTCTTACCGTTCACTAAAAGTGGCCACACCCCCTTAATTGACCAACCTTTCAAACTGACACGAGAGTTGCACCGGTTTGCGACCGCCTAATGGGTGCTGCGTTCCTGCACAAGAATCCAAGGTTTAATCACAACGGCCCAGAGTAAAGTATTGTCTGTAGACCAACGCATGGCTTGCTCATCAGAAACTTGTCCGACTTTTTCTTCAGCCATCCACCCTTTCATAACAGGGGCGTTATCTGCAACGATTTGTTCTGCGACGATAAGCATATCAAGGTCAGATGAAACGGAAATCAGCTTACCTCCAGCAAAATAAGGTTCAAGCTCCTTCCAAGAAATCTGTGCGGTTTCTAGATTTAACTTTTGCGCTAAAGGTACTTTTTGTTGATCAGTCATGATGTGCTTGTTGCTCTCTAATAAAGAGGTCGAATTCAAGCACTCATGATGATAAAAGGCAAGTTGTTAACCAATCACCGTTGGTTGAACAAGGTCTTCGATGTAGCTAGCAACAATATCTGTTCGATGTAACTCAATTTGCGCTACAAACTGAGAAACTATGCGCTCTGGATTAGGCAATAGACGTGAATCACCAACCAAGCCAAACTGTATTTGACCGCCATAACTGATGATACTCAAACCAATACCAAGATCGCCTGTTTGAGGAACCCAAAACATTTGCTCCTTGATCTTTGATCCTGCGATGTAACGTGCTTCGCGAGGTCCTGGAACATTCGACATCACTGCAGTTGTCTTATTCCCGAAGCTCTCAGTAAGCGCTCTTTGCATAGATTTTGGCAGCATGCCTGTCGCATACAAAATGCCATAAGACAAAGCTGGCTGAAGTGATTGCTTAAGCGCAATCATGTCGTGCTTTATTTTATATACGCGCTCTAAAGGATTCTCGATATCAACAGGCAATGCAGCAAACACAGTACCAAACTGGTTACCTAGGTCATCAGGATTTTGGCTTAGATCCATCTTATCCATTGGACGAATATTAACTGGAATCGTCACATGAACATTGCGCCCTTCTAAATTCTCACCCGCGCGAATCAACTCTTCACGAAAAGCGCCTGCTACACAAGACATGAGTAGGTCATTGATCTTACAGCCGACAACCTTCGCAATCCCATGAAACTTCTCAAAGCTCACCGGCTCAGACCAAGCACATGTTTTTCTAACACCAAGTTTGCCTTTCAAAGTACTACGCGGATCCGCGGGCATGGTCGCTAGTTGCGCTAACTCTGTCGCTGCACGAACACCATCACCGACGATACCGCGCATAGCATCTTGATCGCGCAAAATACTAATACCATCGCTCGATATCTTCTTAGCAAATTTTGCGTAGCGGTCTGCTCGTTCTGAAGCATTATCAATCAGACGTTGATACTTCGGCCATTCGTAGTTCAACTCCTCATCTGGAGTCTCTTCATTTGACGCTGTTTGAGCCACCGAGAACGGCGCGACATTCGCACTACCATCGGTAATGGAGTTGAATACAGATATCAACGCTAAGCCATCAGCATAGCAATGGTGAACACGCAAAATGATTGCTCGGCCACCTTGATAATTCTCAACGAACAAGATTTGCCACAAAGGCTTGGAATCATCAAAAGGCATGCTCAGCTGGTCAGCAAGATAAGTTTGCAATGCTTTCTTATCTGCTTTGCCAGGTAAAGCTACTTTTTTGACGTGATTAGCAAGATCAAAGTAAGGGTCTTTTTCCCACACATACTCACCAGACACTTGCACCGGTCGAGTCATAAAACGAGGAAAACGCAAAAAACGATTAATGATCGTATTTTTAAAATCTTTGAATTCCATATCTTCCGTGATAATCATTGCATTAATGATCATCAGGTTGGTTGGCGAATCCATGCGCAACCAAGCGATATCAACCCCAGTTAGAGGTTTGCTGGCATGATCAGTCATACCCGCTCCTATTGTTTATTTTTATATCTATTGTTAAGTGCTTAACATACTGGACAGACATTGAATGCCCCGGAAGCGAAAAAAACAGGGCGATATTTAGCACTCAGGTCACAAAATTCTATCATAGGTAACAATATTTAATATAGCCATTCCATCTATCTGCCATAATTAAATCAACGTGTTATTACAGACTATTAAAGAGCTTTTATATAGTTACTGATCTATATTTAGTCAAATACTTTAATAACATTAATAATGAAAGCCAAGGACAGCACAAATATCGCTAGATAGGATGAATTACTAGCGGCGGTTATTACTGAGGAGATTAACTGCTGTGCAAGCTACTCACGCTCGAAAACTAATAAAGCCTATCGCACAAACATATACTGAGATGTTCTCAGGCAAAGTGTTTACAGTCGGTAAAGGCGCTGTCAGTGTTCGGAATCATGCGGACGATGCAACACACACCGTTATTGGCGTTCATGGGTTCTTAGAAAACCATTGCTATTTTACGCAGTCATACCAAGACCCTAGCACCGAACTCATCCTCATCACCTGTAGTAACTATCATATTCCAGTCGAAGGCCCTTTACCGGAGCCGGCAAGTTGGGAAATCCCAATTAAGTATTTGGAAGGCACAATAGAATATGATGCATGTATTCTTACACAAGCTTTAGAAAACCTTCCCACCACGAACAAGATTAGAATTCATGGCCACTCTCGAGGTGGAGCCGTCATTCTTGAAGCAGTTAATCAACGTCCCGATCTTTTCGAGCACGTTGAAGTTATCCTTGAAGCACCAGCACTACCTGGCGGGAAGACTCACCCACTCGTATCTGCGCTGCTTGAGCCTGTAAGTCATGGAATGTGGCCTTGGGTAATTCGTTTAATCAATAGCACGCCCTCTTCGTCTTACGGGCAGATGTTCTTCGGCAAACTAAACCCACGAAAGAAAAAGTTATTACACAAGCTATTTACGGCAACAAAAGACCATCTCACTATTGTTCGTAACATTGAAAACTTATTCGCATGGATGGATAAAGCCGACTATTCAGCCTATGCACATCTGCGTCATGGAACATTCTTAATTCCTAAAGTAGATAGAATTCTCAATAGAAATCTGATGTTAAAGAGCGCTCTTAAAAGCCCAACATCTATCAGAGTGATCGAAACAGAAGCGTTAAGCCATTTTGTCACGCTAGATGATCGCAAATGGATTCCATCATTCGAGACCACGCCATCTGCTGAGCGAGCCGAACAGATCAAGCAAACCAAAAAGCAGCTCCGCATCGCTAATAGCTAGCCCCTACCCAGATCAAACCCCTTGCAACATTTGCGAGGGTGTTTACACTCTCGAAATCTTACATTTGTGCGAGTCAACATGTACCGAGAGCGTATAGCGGAAACACCAGCCAAAAGCCCTGAAGCTCTGCATCTAAAATCGTTGATGCTTACTTACCATGATTACCAATTAAATAGCTTGTCGCATCAAGGTAGTGCAATGAAGTGCCGTCTTGCAGAATGGCAAACTGAGCGCTTGAAAGCGACTCACGCAGATTTATACGACAATCTTAACTTTCGCAGCGGCATCGACTTTCTGTTAAAGGAGTTATACGGCGCACACGATTTCTCTGCCCGAGATCGAGACTTAGAGCGTATCTTCCCCAAATTACTTAAGCTTCTGCCGAAGAATTTAATCAATACGGTGGCCAATTTAGTTGAATTGAATTTACTTACTCAGCAATTAGATGATCAACTCGTACAATATTTAACGAGCATAAACGCTAGCGAAATCAACGAGAGTCTTTACGTAGAGGCCTATCAGAAAGCCTCCACCGCACAGCAACGGCAGCGCCAATTAGACCTCGTTAAGGCGGCTGGAGAACTCTTAGACAAGCATGCACACAACCCACTACTTCGACTAACTCTTAATTGGACAAAAAAGCCAGCAAAGAAAGCAGGGCTCGAAGAACTCCATGGTTTTCTGTTAAGAGGGCTAGACGCATTTTATGAAATGAGTGATGTGGACGTGCTAATGCAAACTTTGATTGAACGCGAAAGCCATATACTATCCAACATCTTAAATAATCGTCCCAACCCATTTCAGTCATGAGCTGTACGGATTTTTTATGTCAGAAACAATAATTAAAGATCGAGTTAAGATCGAGATCAAAGACCAAATCGCCTATGTCACCTTATCTCGCGCAGACAAGCACAATGCCCTAGATATGCCGATGTTTGAAGCAATCGTTAAGGCAGCGAAAACAATATCCAAAGACAAGAAAGTTCGTGGCGTCATCTTGTCCGGCGATGGCAAATCTTTTTGCTCTGGTATCGACGTAAAAAGCATGTTCAAAAACCCAATGACGGCCGTGAAATTGCTCATCAAACCGGGCACTAAATTCGTTAATCTTGCACAAGAAGTTAGCTACGTATGGCGTGACCTACCTGTTCCCGTTATTGCTGTGACCCATGGCAAATGTTGGGGCGGAGGGATGCAAATAGCGCTTGGAGCAGACTTTCGCTACACATCTAAGAACTGCACATTTTCGATCATGGAGACGAAATGGGGACTCATACCAGATATGGGCGGGTCGATCGCATTAAGAGAGCTTTGCTCGATCGATAAGGCAAAAGAATTAACGATGACGGCAGAAGTATTTGATGCCCAAAAAGCAGCTGAGTACAACCTCGTGACGCGCATATGCGATGACCCAATGGCGGAAGCAACTGCTTTCTTGAAAGAGATTGCGAACAAATCGCCAGATGCCATCAGCTTAACCAAGAAGCTCTATAACGGCGCATGGCTATCAACCATTCGCCAAGCTTTGAATCTCGAAACAAAACTGCAACGAAAACTGATTGGCCGTCACAATCAAAAAATCGCTGGTGCGGTTTATAGCGGCGTTAAATCAGCTAGCGAATATTCAAATCGCAGCCAATAAGCTTTCGCTTAGAAGCTATGCTTTGATGACATAATATCTAGGTATAGCGACTGAGTTAGCTCTTCAAAGTTGCTTTGTTTCGGTAATCGAACAAACACCTTACTACCGCAAGCCTGCGGATCATAAGCGTCTTTTTTCAGAGGCGCTTTTTTATATTTGTGCGTACCCGTTGATTCAACCTCATCAACCAAACGAATAAAGTGAGGGATCGCGTAATCTGGTACGTGCGCCTGCAGATATTCATATAGCGCTCGCCCATCAAAAGACTGCCCGCTCTCAAACCGCAAGGCTGCCATTCCTGCGCGCCCGTTAGTTTTTGGAATTTCGACGCCATAGACAATCGCGTCGATGACTCCACTATATTGACCCAGAACATTTTCAACTTCTGTCGTTGATACATTCTCGCCTTTCCAACGGAAGGTATCCCCTAGACGATCGACAAACTGAGCATGTCGAAATCCTAAGTCACGCATCATATCGCCAGTGTTAAACCAAGCATCGCCCTGCTTAAAGACATTACGCAAAATAGTTTTCTCTGTTTTTTCTGGCTCGGTATACCCATCGAAAGGAGATTTTTCATTAATTTCACCGAGCAACAATCCCGCTTCGCCTCGACTTACTTTTCTCATATAACCATTAGAAAAACGACGCGCTTCTTCTGCATCGAGGTCATATTGGACAATGGCGTAAGGAACAGGAGAGAAACCGACAGTATTGTCTAAATTGAGCACATTCATAAAGCCGACATTGCCTTCGCTCGAGCCATAAAATTCATGCACGCGATCAATATCAAAACGCTGTTTAAATTCGCGCCAAATTTCTGGCCGAAGCCCATTGCCAAACATCACACGCACTTTGTTTTCACGCTCAATATCGCTCGGAGCTTGCGCCACTAAGTACCGGCACAACTCGCCGATATAGCACAAGGCAGTCACTCCTTGCGAAACCACATCATGCCAATATTTACTTGCCGAAAACTTTCTTACCAATACTAAGGTTGCACCACTCGATACGATACTAGACCAAGCCACAACCATCGCTGTCGCGTGATAAAACGGCAAGGGAACATAAACGCGATCATCACTACGCAACTGAATACACGCTTCCCCAATTCCACCGTAGGCTTTCATATATCGCCCATTGGTTAATATGGCGGCTTTCGGTAAGCCCGTTGTGCCCGACGTGTAAAAATAACAAAGAGGATCATTCGCTCGGATGTGTTCACTATGCGGAAGGTTCTGCTCACTCTGGTTACCAGCGACTGCCATCAAATCATAGGCATTTTTAGGCGTATCATTCGTAGCTGTATCAGCGACCAATAACACACTTTGATCGCCATCAGGCAGCGCTGACTCAACAGCCATACAAGCGTCGAACAACTCTTCACCGACAATGATGCGCTTGGGCGAAACCAAACGAATACTATGTTCAAGAACATTGCCTCGCTGCGATGTATTGATCAGTGCAGCAATTGCCCCCAACTTCGCTAACGCCACAACGCATAGTAATAACTCAACACGATTTTCCATCATGACGACAATCGTATCGCCCTTTACCGTCCCTGTGCCCTCTAGATAATGCGCAATTTGATTAGCTTTGCGATTGAAGTCGCTATAACTCAAAGACTGCCCTTCAAACATCACCGCGATATTGTCTGGAAACTTTGACGCTACCAGCTCAAAGCACGAAGCTAAATTATTAACGGGATTCTTACGCTGCTGCGCGACACGATATAAACCGCGTAATTTCTTTGGAAGGCCTCTAAAAAGCTCAGGAGAACGAACGATAAGATCACGTGCGCTTAAAGCACGCTGATTGGCTATTTGAGTCATAAAGATTCTTATTTTTGTTAGATATCGGTAGTTTTATTTTGCAGCAAACGCGTCGAGGTATTTATGCACTTCCTGCTCAATTCGTGTTTTAAACGGTCGCAAAACAAAACTAAGCTCTAAAGTTAACGCGATACTATCCGAAGCGCAGTGAATTTCACCTTTCGCACCAGATCCTTTAAACGCAAGCGTCTCACCTTGCCAACCGTATTTGAGCCCAAACTTTTCAGTTAGATCTTCCGCTAAACTTTCCGCTTCTTGCTTTGCAGCGTCTAGTCCTCGGTTATGCGTTCTTTCGATGCGAATTGCGCTCATCAAAAAATCCTACTGCTGATTAGTTTTACAATTTGGCAAGTCTAACCGATATTGCACAAACCCAGAACAATCTAATTGATTTTCAAGATAGTCTTCGAGCTCTGTGAACGATAGAATAGGTGCAGATTTAGTCTTGCAAGAGCAACTTAGCGTGAAAGAAACCCAAGCAAACAACGACACCAATCAAAACACCACTCACTTTGGTTTTGAGAACGTCAACGTCGAAGAAAAAGCCGGCAAAGTCGCAGACGTATTTCATTCTGTCGCTGCAAAATACGACATCATGAACGACTTAATGTCTTTTGGAATCCACCGTTTATGGAAACGTTTGACCATTGAGTCCTCTGGCGTACGCTCTGGTCATAAGGTACTAGACATTGCTGGGGGAACTGGAGATCTCACGATGCAGTTCTCCAAACGCGTTGGAGATCAAGGCAAAGTTGTACTCGCTGACATTAACGCCTCTATGCTCAATGTCGGACGAGACCGATTATTAGACAAAGGCTACGGCAGCAATATTGAATTTGTACAAGCGAATGCAGAATGCCTTCCCTTCCCAGATAATTACTTTAATGCCGTATCGATCGCGTTTGGCTTAAGAAATGTCACTGATAAAGATAAAGCTATCCGCTCTATGTTCCGCGTATTGAAACCGGGCGGCAGACTTTTAATATTGGAATTTTCAAAACCCACTAACACAGTGCTTAGTGATGTGTATGACAAATACTCATTCACCGCACTCCCTATGATGGGCAAGCTCATCACAAATGATAGTGAAAGCTATAAATACCTAGCTGAATCTATTCGTATGCATCCAGACCAAGAAACCTTGAAGGGTATGATGGATGAGGCAGGATTCGTTAATACGCGCTATCAAAATATGACTGGCGGCATTGTTGCTCTACACACCGGAGTAAAGGCGTAGTGAACATCTTTAGCCAACCTTTATTCCAACAGTTCGCACCTAGCGTTGAGAAAACACTCAACGCTACCTTATCTATGGATCCAGGTTCAGAACAAAAACTAAAGCCTCTTAATGGCTGTGTGCTCGAACTACGTATTAGCAATCTAAATCAATCGCTATTCATTGGCGCAAAAAACAATCGCATCTTACTTTTATCTGCAGAGCAAGCTCCAACAGTCACCATGACCGCCAGCCTGTCAGGACTATTAAAATTGGCCGCTTATAGAGACACTGCCACTCTACTGAACTCAGGCGACCTTGCGTTTACTGGTGATGCCGTACGCGCACAACAAATTCAGCGTTTTGCAGATAATTTAGATATCGACTGGGAAGGCTTGCTAGCTAACTTCATTGGCGATACACCAGCAAAATTTATCAGCAGCGGCGCAAAACAAAGCATCACCATTGCAAAGACCTTCAGCAAAAACTTCGTGAAAGACCTAGAAGAGTTCGTAAAATACGAACTTCGTTTACTTCCTTCTCGCGCATTAGCCAACAAGCAATTCGAAGCGATAGACCAACTCCGTTTGGCCGGAGATCGCCTAGAAGCAAGAGTAAGATCACTTTCGAAACGCATCAAGCGAGGTTAGTTTGGCTGCCGACTTAGGAACTAAAAAGTTAAGCAGGGCCTTCAAAATATTATGGGTGACTTGCCGTTATCGCTTAGATGACTTTCTTCCACTAACTTCGCTCCCTACCTCACTGCGATTACTGCTTATTCTGGCTCCTTGGCAGTTGTTTCCAAGACCTAAGCATTCAAAAGCCGTTCGTCTGAGATTAGCCATTGAAACTCTCGGCCCGATTTTTATTAAATTTGGGCAGCTGCTTTCAACGCGTCGTGACTTATTAGATGACGAGTTAGCCAATGAGCTGAAAAAGCTACAAGACCAAGTACCTCCCTTTAGTCAGAAAGAGTCGATTCTACTTATTGAAAAGGGTTTAGGCCGACCTGTCTCTGAGGTGTTTTCACGATTCGATGAAGACGTCATGGCCTCAGCGTCTATTGCTCAAGTGCATAGTGCGCAGTTGCCTAACGGACAGGAAGTGATTGTTAAAGTCATTCGTCCAAACATTAAGAAGACTATTCAGCAAGATTTGTCGCTCATGAAGCTATTTGCATACTTGCTTGAAGCTTTATGGAAAAACGGCAAACGCTTACGCGCTCAACAAATTGTTCTCGATTATGAAAAAACCATATTCGATGAACTTGATTTGCAACGCGAAGCAGCCAATGCCTCTCAAATCCGCCGTAACTTCTTAAACTCAGAGCTGATTTATATCCCAGAAGTATATTGGCCTCATTGCAATCAACATGTGCTCGTGATGGAACGCATATATGGCACTCCCGTTGCCGATATCGAAACGCTAAAAGCACATCATGTTGATTTAAAAGTTCTCGCTGAACGCGGTGTCGAGATTTTCTTCACACAAGTTTTTCGCGATAGTTTTTTCCATGCAGACATGCATCCCGGCAATATTTTTGTTTCAACAAAAAATCCGCAAGCAGCTCAGTATATCGCCGTCGATTTCGGCATTGTCGGCACTCTTGGCGAAGAAGACCAGAACTATCTTGCCCGCAACCTGCTCGCATTCTTCAATCGCGACTACCACGAAGTAGCACGCTTACATGTTGACTCTGGATGGGTGCCATCGACAACACGCGTGGAAGAATTTGAAGCGGCAATAAGAACAGTCTGTGAGCCCATTTTTGAACGACCGTTAAGCGAAATTTCATTTGGCCAATTCTTAGTGCGTCTTTTCCAAACCGCACAACGCTTCGATATGGAAGTACAACCTCAACTCGTTCTTTTGCAGAAAACCTTAATCAATATTGAAGGATTAGGCCGACAGCTATACCCAGATCTGGATCTATGGAGTACAGCAAAACCCTTTCTAGAACGCTGGATGCGCGATCGACTTGCACCACCAGGCGTATTCAAGCGACTACGCGAGCAATTCCCAGATTTAGTACAGCAGTCACCAGAACTACCTAAGTTAATCTACGAGACCATGGACAACCTAAGTCGTCTCGAGGCCCCAAGGGCACAAACAAGCTCATACCAAGGCGATACACAAAAACCAAACAAGAAACGTAAAGTACTTGCTTGCGTATTGATTGGCACAGGCTTAATCTCAAGCAATGCGGATTGGCTCCACATCGCGCAAACACTGTCAGCCGCCTCTGCACTAAGTATCGCGCTAGGTGCCTGGCTACTGCTTACATCAAAGTAATTGGAGAATTGAATTTAATGTCTGACGTATTAAAGCAACTACAAGAAGTTTTGGATGCACGGCGTTCAGCAGATCCAGAAAGTTCATACGTCGCAAGCCTTCACAATAAGGGACTAAATAAAATTCTCGAGAAAGTTGGCGAAGAATGCACCGAAACAATTTTGGCAGCGAAAGATGCGCAAACTGATTGTAATAAACAAGATCTAATATACGAGACAGCAGACCTTTGGTTTCATACTATGGTTATGCTATCTCACTTAGACATTACGAACGAAGAAATACTAAATGAGTTGAAGCGACGCTTTAACCTCTCTGGCTTAGAAGAAAAAGCTCAACGTAAGAAGGAGTCTTAATATGGGAATCAGCCCTACTCAGCTACTGATTATTTTAGTGATTGTTGCCTTGATATTCGGCACCAAAAAACTTCGCAATATGGGCGGAGATCTTGGCGGCGCAGTAAAAGGCTTTAAAAAAGCAATGAAAGACGAAGAGCAAGCTAAACCGCTTGATAAGAAAGATGATGACGTGATCGACGTTAAAGCTGAAAAAACAAATTCAGACAATAACAAGGCATAGATAAACACCTATGTTTGATATTGGCTTTCTTGAAATTATCATCGTTGCCATTATTTCGCTGCTCGTCCTGGGGCCAGAGCGTCTTCCTAAAGCAGCCGCGACAATTGGCAAATGGATTGGCAAAGCTCGACGACTAACCAGCACACTTTCTCAAGAAATTGATCGTCAGGTAGAAATAGAAGAACTTCGAGAGCAACTTAAAAAACAAGGCAACAGCTTGGATATCAATGATGATGCAAACAAAATTCATCAGACAGTTTCGCAAGCATTAGCCGACGTTGAAAAAGAAAGCCTTAGCACCAGTCAGCCATTGGAATCTTCAACCGCACCAAGTAAAGAAGTATGAGCGACAACGATTCAAGCGCGCCTGAAAACGATCAGGCTCAACCTTTAATGGCTCACTTAATTGAGCTAAGAAATCGTATGCTTAAAGCCGTGATCGCGGTCATAGTGGTATTTCTATCTCTCTATTATTTTGCGAACGATCTTTATCAATTATTATCCGAGCCACTTCGTGCGCTGATGCCTGAAGGCACAACCATGATAGCAACAGAAGTTGCCTCGCCTTTTCTAACCCCTTTCAAGCTTACTTTCTTCGCATCGATCTTTATCGCAATGCCTTATGTGCTTTTCCAGATTTGGGGATTTATCTCTCCCGCTCTGTTCGATAAAGAAAAGCGCCTAGCAATGCCTTTATTATTCTCAAGCGTGCTGCTGTTTTATCTAGGAATGGCCTTTGCCTACTTTGTCGTATTCCCATTGGTATTTGGATTTTTTACCTCTGCAGGACCAGAAGGTGTTGCGGTGATGACTGACATCAGTCGCTATCTCGACTTCGTCATGAAGATGTTTTTCGCGTTCGGCTTTGCTTTTGAAATCCCGATTGCGATTATTATTCTCGTGTCAGTGGGGGCGACAAGCACAGCCAGCCTTTCAGAGAAGCGCCCTTACCTCGTTGTTGGCTGTTTTGTTGTGGGTATGCTTCTGACTCCACCTGACGTTATTTCTCAAACATTGCTAGCCCTTCCAATGTGGCTTTTGTTCGAAATCGGTTTACTGTTTTCAAAACTTATTGAGAAAAAACAAACAGAAAATGAGCAACTAACAAACTAGTAATGAACCTGCTCTTACTCTCTCCAAACAATATTATCGATGAGTCGACTGCCGTCATTAAAGGACGGCAGCTCGAGCATATCCACAAGACCTTGCGCGCGAAAACCGGTGATACGCTGAGCGTAGGCATTGAAAACGGTTTGATTGGGAAAGGCACATTAACCGAGCTCAATCAAGTACAAGCAAAGCTAACATTTCGCTGTACAAAGCAAGCCCCAGCACCATTACCGATCAAGCTCGTATTGGCGCTACCACGGCCTAAAATGCTTCGTCGCATCATTCAAACTGCCGTCACGATGGGAGTCAAAGACTTCACCTTTATCAATGCCTGGAAGGTAGAAAAGAGTTATTGGCAGACCCCTTGGTTAAACGAGGAATCACTGCGTGAAAATGCGCTCATCGGCTTAGAGCAAGCCAAAGATACGGTGATGCCTGTATTCAAAACAAGAAAGCTGTTCAAACCTTTTGTAGAAGACGAATTAAGCGACCTAGCGGGAAATGACCTCAAACTCATCGCACATCCGCACACTGAAACGCCGTGCCCTGTTCAATTAGATCCGAAACAGCCAGTGACCTTAGCAATTGGTCCAGAGGGAGGATTTACAAAATATGAGGTCTCGAAATTTTACGAACAACAGTTTGAGTCTG
>NZ_LWGF01001487.1:0-693 GCF_001635355.1 Oleiphilus sp. HI0125 | reverse complement strand
TAATCAAAACTGCACCATCAGCCACTGTTGTCTCTTCGGTCTTCTTTATGTGCTTGCCAGAGCAAGTACTGGTCTATGGTGACTGTGCAATCAATCCAGACCCTAACGCTGAAGAGTTGGCGGACATCGCGATACAGAGTGCAGACTCAGCCCTAGCTTTTGGAATTGAGCCAAAAGTAGCGATGATTAGCTACAGCACAGGCGCTAGCGGTGCGGGGGCCGATGTCGAGAAAGTAAAACAAGCAACTGAGATCGCAAAGGCTCGTCGTCCTGACCTTTTGATCGATGGACCTTTGCAATATGACGCTGCTGCAATTGAAAGTGTCGCAGCGAAGAAAGCGCCAAACAGCCCTGTTGCGGGACAAGCAACGGTATTTATCTTCCCCGACCTGAACACTGGAAACACGACGTACAAAGCTGTTCAGCGAAGTGCGAATGTCATAAGCATGGGCCCGATGCTCCAAGGTCTAAACAAGCCGGTTAATGATTTATCGAGAGGTGCGTTAGTTGATGACATCATCTACACAATTGCGCTCACGGCGATTCAATCAAAACAAGCAGACGACGCTAAAGAACAAGCTCAGCAATAATTATGGGATGATCAGAGTAAGGTGCCGTCGATATACTTTGGTACCGCTGACACGAGAAACCTTTGTACAAGACATGGTCGATCATATAACGAAGCTTTCGCTT
>NZ_LWGF01001486.1:0-1268 GCF_001635355.1 Oleiphilus sp. HI0125 | reverse complement strand
GAGAGAGTCTAAGAAATCCCAAATAGAGCGATATTTTCAAACGATTCAGGATCAGGTATTGAGCTTCTCGAAAGATCGGATGATCGTGAATGCAATGAGAGAGTTCAAGCAGGAGTTTGATGATTATTTGTCGCAGCGAACGGGTGACAATGTCGTTCAGCAAAAAGAAAAATTGCAGCAATATTATGAGCAATCCTTCGGTGGTGAGGACGCTGAACGTAATAACGGTCAAAAGGTCAATTCAGCAGCCTTAATGCAAGGCTTAGATGCAGACTCTATTTCTCTACAATACGATTTCATTGCAAACAAGACTGAACCTTTAGGGGCCAAAGATGCCCTGATTCAGCTCGATAACAATACGCTCTACAGCAAGTTGCACAAGATCTATCACCCGCCTATTCGCTATTTTCTGCAGCGTTTTGAGTATTACGATATCTTCTTAGTCGCGCCAGATACCGGTGATATCGTTTATTCCGTTTTTAAAGAACTGGATTACTGAACATCTTTATTTGACGGACCTTATGCCAACAGTGGTATCGCACGCGTTTTTACGCAAGCGGTTCAAGCAACGTAGCAAGATTATGTTGTGATCGATGACTTTGCTCCTTATCCACCATCTTATGAGGATCCTGCTGCGTTTATTGCTTCTCCCATTTTTGATGCGAGAGAACTGTTAGGCGTTCTGATTTTTCAGATGCCTATAGATCGTATTAACGCAATCATGACGCACGACCAATAGTGGGCAACGACAGGTTTGGGCGAATCGGGTGAAACATATTTGATTGCTCAAGACCGCAAAATGCGCAGCATGAGCCGTTTTTTGATTGAAGATAAAGACGCATATTTAGAGGTACTAGAAACATCGGGTTTAGATGCGCAGACATTCCAATCTATTGCCACTAGGGAAACCAGTATTGGTCTGCAGCCAGTGAACACAAGAGGTGCTGATCAAGCGTTATCTGGTGTAGTAGGATTTGATGTTTTTGATGATTACAGAGGTGTCTCTGTGCTGTCAGCCTACGCGCCGCTCGATATTAATGGTTTGAGTTGGGCGATCATGAGCGAGATCGATGAGGTCGAGGCGTTCGCGAAATCTGAGTCTATGTTTGAATCTTTGATGACGGCTTTAGTTATCGCCTTGTTAGTCGCCGCGGGCATCGCTGTGTGTGTCAGTTTATGGTTTGCTAATCAATTGGTGTCTCCAGTGCCAGTATTTACTGAGCGCTTGCATCGTATTGTGGAGGATGCGGATTTTACACAGCGTGTTG
>NZ_LWGF01001485.1:0-751 GCF_001635355.1 Oleiphilus sp. HI0125 | reverse complement strand
ATCAGGAGTAACTGTGCCAACTTTTGGGTTTGGCATAAGGCCACGAGGACCAAGAACCTGACCCAACTGACCTACAACACGCATCGCATCTGGAGATGCAACAACTACGTCGAAGTCCAAGTTGCCAGCTTTCACTTGCTCAGCAAGATCATCCATACCGACCACATCAGCGCCTGCAGCTTTTGCTTTTTCTGCATTCTCGCCTTGCGTGAACACAGCAACGCGAACCGACTTACCTGTACCATTTGGAAGAACAGTCGAACCACGAACAGCCTGGTCAGATTTACGTGCATCAACACCAAGGTTAACTGATACATCGATTGATTCGTTGAACTTAACTTGAGATGAAAGCTCTGCTAATACCGCAACAGCTTCTTCAACTGAATATGCTTTACCAGCTTCTACTTTCTCAGCGATTAACTTTTGACGTTTAGTTAGCTTTGCCATTAGTTAACACCCTCCGTGTTCAAACCCATGCTACGAGCAGTACCTGCAATGATGCGAACAGCAGCGTCCATATCAGCAGCAGTCAAATCTGGCTCTTTTGTTTTTGCAATTTCTTCTAATTGCGCACGAGTAACAGTTCCAACTTTTTCAGTATTTGGACGGCCACTACCACTCTTGATACCTGCAGCCTTCTTAAGAAGAACAGCCGCTGGCGGAGTTTTCATGATAAAAGTGAAGCTCTTATCATTGTAAACGGTAATAACCACTGGAACTGGAAGACCTGGCTCCATGCTACCAGTCTGAG
>NZ_LWGF01001484.1:0-1026 GCF_001635355.1 Oleiphilus sp. HI0125 | reverse complement strand
CGGTTTTCGTTATAAGGAGCGCTAAATAACTCTAAAAAGATTGCCCTACGGATATCGTTGTTAATTTCGTGAGGAGAAGCAGATGTTGCTAGATAGAGTTGGTTTTACCGTTAAAGTTTTACTCGCCTCGATGTTTTTGCTTTTAACTTTGATCGTGATTGCTGAATCAAGCCATTTATCTAAAAGCAAGTTAGACACCCAAATGAGCGTAGTGACAGAAGACCTAGCTCCTGATTCTGGAATCGTCGCAGATATCACTGCAAATATGCTGAACAAACAATTGATCGTGAGTGATTATCTAAAAACCGGTTTAGAGCAAAACATTAGTGACTTCAATCAATTGTCTGAGCAAACGATTCTTATTCTGAACCAAGCAAACGAACGAATCGAAGACCCAAACCGCGTTGCAATTCTCGAAAATATAAATGCTTTGTCACGCAATTATGATCAAGCGTTTATCGGAAGCGTAGTGTCCAATATGAGGGAGCGCAACCGTTTAGTGAATGAAGGAATGAACGTTGCTGGTTCTCAGATTAGAAAAGAGCTCACATATATTCGCGAATCGGCATATAAAGATAATGATATCGTTGCTGCATACTATGCAGGCGTCGTTCAAGAAAACCTTCTACTTGCTCGTCTTTATGCGTTTCGATTTTTAGATGACAATCAAGAAAGCTCCGCTGATCGAGTTCTTAACGAACTAAGTGCAGCGTCGCGAGAACTAAATACCCTTATGCCCGAACTTCAGAACGCAAATCGTAGAGCTGCTGCTGAACGTGTAAGGGAAGGAATACGCAATCACGAAAACGCGTTTAAAGCTGTTTCATCATCGATCTATGATCGAAACACAGTTGTAGAAGCGCAGCTGGTTCCGTTTGGTGCGCAGATCTTTGATGCATCGGTCAACTTACAATCGAGTGTGTTTGACTCGCTTTTAAATGAAGGAGCGATGGCTTCGGCATCGATCAAAGATACTCAACTTACGAATCAGATAATCGTCATCGCAAGTATCGTTCTTGGGCTAAC
>NZ_LWGF01001483.1:0-912 GCF_001635355.1 Oleiphilus sp. HI0125 | reverse complement strand
GCAAACGAAGAATGAATGACGCGCCCAAATATAATCTACTGATCAATCATAATAGATCTTGTACACCGTAATACTAACTATGCGTCTTCCTTACAGCATACTCGCAATGCGCTCAGACCACGGGCCTATCGAGATTTGCTAAGTCTGCAGGCGTATCAACATCTTGTTGAACACCCCCTACTTTGCCAACTTTTACATCGTGTTCGCCAAGAAATTTCTTCGGCCGTCTACCTCCGCTCTCATACCACCGCATGAAGTCATTCATTGATTGCTTTGGGAAGTATACTGGTGGACCAATCGAATCAGGATAGGCCGAGGCATACATGCAGTTTTTCTGAATAGCATTGAGCAAGAAACGCACTAAATCAGAATCATTCAATACCGGCTGATCAAGCAACAAAATGAGCGTGCCCTGCTGGGTTTGATTAAGTAAGCTCTTCCGAGATAAACAATGCGAAAGTCCCGCATAAATACTTGCTGCCATGCCTTCTTTCCAGTTCTCACATACGACCACATCGGTCCATTTCTGAGCATCGACAGCAGAATATATTTTTTCTCTGTTCGCTCCTAAAACCAGATAAGACTTAGACTCGTACCCTGACTCGTGAAGTCGTTGTGCTAAGGTCTCCACTCGTCTCTCTGCGAGCTGCAAGAGTGTATCACCTTGAAGTTCTGCCAATTGCTTAGGTGAACCAAAACGAGACGCCTCACCAGCGGCAAGGACAAGGAAGTTTGTGAGGAAAGCAGCCATTGATTATTTTTTGATCTATTTTAACACTTCAAACACTTGGTCAAATCCATAAGTAGATATAGAATGCGCGTCTCTAACAGCAGTACCTAACCAATATGAAAGCAGACAAACACTTATTTTCTTACCCAAAATATTGGGCCGAGTGCTACGGCATCGCGCCA
>NZ_LWGF01001482.1:0-886 GCF_001635355.1 Oleiphilus sp. HI0125 | reverse complement strand
AGGCATCGAAAGAAGTGTGGGGTAAGGTTTTTGGAACGATCAATACCCGCGAAAAATTCTTAGAAAAACGTTTGGAACTTGCTCAGCATGAGTGGGATCGCTTGAAGTCGAACAATTCTTTAGAGTGTCGAAACTGCCATAGTGCCGAATCGATGGACTTCAATCGCCAGAGTCCGCGAGCTCAGGCAATGCATTCTAAGTTCCTGATTACGGCAGAAAAAACGTGTATCTATTGCCATAAAGGCATTGCGCATAAATTGCCCGATATGCAGGGTGTTGAAGGTTGGCAGTAGCCTAGGACTTCATTAACGAAAATTGGGGTCAGAGTACTTTTACTCTGACCCCAATTTTAACCACAACTAAGAACTTAATCTCTGTAATACACTTGTATCAAATGAAAACCGAATTGGCTTTTAACAGGGCCGTGAATTTTCTTGAGAGGCTGCGTGAAAATTACTTTCTCAACGGGCTTAACAAGCTGACCTTTGCGGATTTCTCCTAGATCGCCACCTTTTTTTTTGGATGGGCAAGTTGAATGTTTCTTGGCGAGTGCCTCAAAAGATTTACCAAGAATCAGCTGCTTTTTTAACTGCTCCGCTTCCTCTCTTGTCTTCACTAGTATGTGCTTTGCCATTGCAGTTGCCACGTTTGTCTCCGGCAGTATATCTCTATCATTGTCTTGAAAATCATCGCGCATTGTACACCTTTCGTATCTAGAGTGTATTTGTCGGCAATCAGTACCTATAATTGCGCGCAAGAAATTATTGTTATGGCGGATAGCCAACAAAGGAAAGCATTATGATTATCGTAACCGGCGGTGCAGGTTTCATCGGAAGTAATATTGTGAAGGCGCTGAATGATCAGGGGCGCACAGACATCATTGTTG
>NZ_LWGF01001481.1:0-869 GCF_001635355.1 Oleiphilus sp. HI0125 | reverse complement strand
AATGATGATCCCTTTGATGCATCAGGGCATGGTGATTTCAGGCCTTCCCTACACTGAAAAAGCCTTGCATGACACAACAACAGGCGGCACCCCCTACGGCGCAAGTCATACAGAAATGGGAACAAACGGTGCTTTGAGCGAACATGAAACCGCGCTATGCCAAGCCCTCGGTAAACGATTAGCCACGCTCGCTCGTAAACTTAATTCTTAATCAGATTCAGAAAACGTTATGACAAATTCTCTCGAACTCAAAAGCAAACGTGCAGCACTTGTTACTAAAATCAGCTATGTCGCTCTGCTAGTCATCTTGGCCTACACCACCTTTGTACCCGGACTACCAGAAGGTGTATCAGTTGCTCTAGTACTCGCTGTGAAATATATCCCCTTGCTGATTGTGCTTCCTGGCCTACTCTTAAATAAACTGCGTTCATATGTATGGCTGTGCTTTATTGTGCTGTTTTACTTCACGCGCGCGTTTGTTGATGCCTATATGCAAGAGTCTTGGCTATCAGCAGACACTTTCATCACAGTGATCACCATGGTTTTATTCCTTGCCGCAATGTATTTTGTGAAATGGGAAAAACTTCAAGGTAAATCGCTATAAGGCAGACATAACAATAGGATTTTCACGTGCAACAGACCACGGCTTCGCTGACGCTTGATTTTAGTCGAACCGTCAATCAATTGGTGAGTGACGGCATTCTTGCGCAAGACGATGCGGATAAACTCCTCAGTTCACCCCGTGGTCAAAAACACGTACAACTCCACCCACTCGAAATCATTGCCGGCGCAGGTTTAAAAGCGCTCAATGGCGATGTGAATGTTGATATGAATTACTTGCTCGACTGGCTCAGTGACTGGTCAGAGCA
>NZ_LWGF01001480.1:0-1245 GCF_001635355.1 Oleiphilus sp. HI0125 | reverse complement strand
TCAGAAAACAGTCAAGAGAGCCTATATGTATCTCTTGGTAAATGGCTGTAAGTGACTTAGAAAGACTGGGAGCAGAGTGAATATACTCTGACCTCAATATTTAGTCCTCAATAGATAATCACCACCTACACCGTCTCACCACCTACACCGTCTCACCACCTGCAAACACATATCAGCGAACTGATGCACGCCATCTTCATGAAACTCCAGCTTCAAACCACTCGACACGCCGTCACTTAAAACCAACGCAACACGGTTATTTTCGAGCAAATCTAACCGAATGCTGCGCGCATAAGGATATTTCTGAGCCTCGGAAACATGCTCAGAGTGACGTTCAACACTCGTCTCGCTGCTCTCTAAGTGCGCTTGACGGTATTCGTCGAGTGTTTTTTGTTCGACGGATTGTTCAGACCTAGCGTTTCCATCTCGATTCGTCGTTTCAGAAGTCTGAGTTTCTGACACCTTTTGGAGTATCTTCTCCGTTTCATAGTGCGCGGCCACTGCTGAGTTGAGAGATTGAATCAGCCGCAAGATCGTCCTGCGGCTTAACCACCAAGAAGGGTAACGCACTTCTTGGTGGCTGAGAAACAATACGCGATCTTCGACCGAGTCATAGGTCAATTGCAAAGCCATATCTGCTCCCTTAGGCGATGTTCACCAAGATGAAAGCGCATCAATGATCTAGCCAATACCGCCTAAATCAGACATGTCATCGTTACTGCCATTGTTATCATTCGCGTTGTCGAAGCTTGAACTGTCATCCATTACATCAACACCTGCATTAGTGTTGTCGGCATTCGTCCAATCACCTCCACCCTGATCATCGCTACCAGCATTAACATTAGCGCCATCTGCAGAGCTACCTTGCGCTGCATAAGCATCATCCACTTCGACACTAATGATTTCACTCGCACCGTCGACAGTTTGGTCTAAGGCGTCATAACCTATGACATTGATCGACACATCGCCTTCGAAACCATCACCCAATGAAACTTGTATCGGTTGACTCAAATCGCCACTGATCACGTAGTTACCATCATTATCTTCAAGGCCATTGCTGATGGTTGCGCCATCCGGAAGATCACTCGCAATCACATGATCCACGCTATCATCCTCACTAATTGAACTTGGCATCGCAATGTTCAAACTACCACCAGGAGAAACCGTATAATCTGCTGCCTCACCGTCGACTTGGCCATCCTCAGCAGGCGACACATTTGCGCTAATTGATGCTTGGATTGTTTC
>NZ_LWGF01001479.1:0-948 GCF_001635355.1 Oleiphilus sp. HI0125 | reverse complement strand
CAGTCGCCATGATTAGATCATCACGTGCAGCAAGAGCTGTTTCAGGCTGGATCTCTGGATCAGGGTTTGAACATGCAAAGATAACTGGGTTTGGAGCCATGCGATTCAAATCTTCAACAGAAAGAAGGTCTGGACCAGAAAGACCAACAAACACGTCAGCACCATCACAAGCATCTGAAAGCGTACGCTTGTCAGTATCGTTTGCGAACATCGCTTTGTATTGGTTCAAATCATCACGACCAGTGTGAATCACACCTTTACGGTCAAGCATGAAGATGTTCTCTTGCTTCATACCACAAGAAATCAAAATTTTCATACATGCGATTGCTGCAGCGCCCGCACCTAGACATACAACTTTAGCATCTTCAATGTTCTTACCTTGAAGCTCAAGTGCGTTGATCATACCTGCAGCGGTTACGATTGCAGTACCGTGCTGATCATCGTGGAAAATTGGAATTTCGCACTGCTCTTGAAGGATACGCTCAATTTCAAAACACTCTGGTGCTTTGATATCTTCCAGGTTGATGCCACCAAAAGTGTTTGCGATGCGTTTTGTTGTATCAATAAACGCTTGAGGGCTTTCTGAATCTACTTCGATATCAAATACATCAATACCTGCGAAGCGCTTAAACAATACACCTTTACCTTCCATTACAGGCTTAGAAGCCAATGGACCAAGGTTACCTAAACCAAGAATCGCAGAACCGTCAGAAATAACAGCAACAAGGTTACCCTTTGCTGTGTACTTGTATGCGTTTTCTGGATTTTCAGCAATAGCACGTACCGGCTCAGCAACACCTGGGCTGTATGCTAAAGAAAGGTCACGTGAAGTTAGTGTTGGTTTAGTGATTTCAACACTGATCTTACCTGCACGTGGTTGCGCGTGATAATCGAGTGCTGCTTGTTTTAAATCGTCTGCCATTACAGTGTACCGTTTTAAAAATTTGG
>NZ_LWGF01001478.1:0-786 GCF_001635355.1 Oleiphilus sp. HI0125 | reverse complement strand
AGTATCCGATAAGGCTATTTCAGGCATAAAAAAACCGGAGTAATTAAACTCCGGTTTTTTTATGCCTTGATTTTAGTGCAATGTACTAAAAACAAGGAGGCAATATTAACCTAGGTTTTCAGCAACGAAACCCCAGTTTACAAGTGCCCAGAACGCATTCAAATAAGTAGGACGAACATTACGGTAATCGATGTAGTAAGCGTGCTCCCAAAGATCAACTGTTAGAAGTGCAGTTTGACCTTCTGTCATTGGAGTGCCTGCATTTGATGTGTTAACGATCTCCAAAGAACCATCCGCATTTTTAACCAACCAAGTCCAGCTTGAGCCAAAGTTGTTTACGGCTTTGTCGTTAAATGCTGCTTGGAATTCTTCGAAAGATCCAAATGCTTCGTTAATTGCATCAGCAACTTTACCAGTTGGTGCGCCACCGCCATTCGGGCTCAAGCAATTCCAGTAAAACGTGTGGTTCCAGATCTGGGCTGCGTTGTTGAATACAGGACCTGAAGAAGAAGTGATGATTTCTTCAAGTGTTTTTCCTTCGTATTCAGTTCCAGGGATCATGCCGTTTAACTTATCAACGTAAGTCTTGTGGTGTTTGCCGTGGTGGAATTCAAGAGTTTCTTGAGAAATGTGTGGTGCAAGAGCGTCAATTGCGTATGGTAGCGCAGGTAATTCGATTGCCATTAGGCTTCTCCCTAAAATTAAAACACCACCGAGGCGGTGACTTAGCATTGTTTTCAAAGCTGAAGATCATACCACCTCGGTTCAAATACATCTACGAGGTTG
>NZ_LWGF01001477.1:0-8682 GCF_001635355.1 Oleiphilus sp. HI0125 | reverse complement strand
CAAGATTGTGCAAGAGCTGTTGCCTGCTCAACACTGCTTGAAAATAACTGTTGCTTAAACAACGAAATATACAACTTATAAATGCTACTGCCACTTTGATCAGACTCAAGCTCCAACAACAAATCATCATTCAGACGGGCGTACACTTTAAATAGATCGTCTTGATCAGTTAATACAACTTGACCTAACTCTAAACGAGCACGTGTGAGATCAGAAACAGAATGCTGCTCATCTGACACGACACTTAACGAGTTCACGTCAACACGATCTAAAAGATGCTGATGCTTTGCGAAATGCGACATTATTGGGCTAACTACGTCGCTCCAATAATGCTGGTGTCTAACAAAATTTGACGTGCTATAAATGAGCGTAACCAGCAGCCCCAAAGCCACAAGACAAATGGCTAAGCGACTGAAGATTCTTAAAGAGGGATTGTTCACAACTTCTTACCGGGGCTATGCTTCCTTAACGAAAAGATAGCCTTTACTGCGGACGGTCTTAATACGACGAGGGTGAACTGGGTCATCACCGATCTTAGGACGAATACGAGATACTCGAACATCAATCGAACGATCCTGTCCGTCATACTCGATACCCCTTAATGCCGTAAAGATCTCTTCCCGACTAAGTACATTACCCGCATTGCTTGAGAGCAACCAAAGAAGATCAAACTCTGCACTGGTGAGATCAATGCTCTCATCATCTAGCCATGCTTCGCGCATCGAAGAGTCAACGACTAAGTTATTAAATACGAGGCGTGTCGCTGCTTCACCGTCAGCACTAGATTGCGAAGTATCTGCATGCGTTTCAACATCTTTAATACGACGTAAAAGAGCTCGGATACGCGCCAACAAAACTCTTGGACGAACAGGCTTAGACATATAATCATCAGCGCCCATCTCTAATCCAAGCACTTGGTCCAAATCATCAGTCCGAGCAGTCAGCATGAGAATTGGACCATTGTAGCTAGGTCTAACCTTGCGACAAATGGATAAGCCGTCTTCACCAGGCAGCATTAAATCTAAAACTACCAAGTCAGGTTTCTCATTTACAATTCGGTCTACAGCGTTCGTACCATTGCCTTCAACTGAGACAACAAGACCATTACTTTCTAAGTACTCTTTAGTAAGCCCTGCTAAACGCTCATCATCTTCGACAATTAGGATTTTCCACGCTTCGTTTTGATCTTCTACTTCCATCTGCTTTTTCTTATAAATACTGGAGTTGATGAATACACGCACCTTCTAATGCAAGAGAATCTACACTTACACCTAAATACGCATTGTTACACTTAGTATATATGCTGTTTCGAAAATTACCTGATCAAAACAATAAATTCTTGTTCACCTATAGCTTTTATGAATTTTCCTCTACTGCAATAATTTCCAACTCGAAGCGTAAGGTAAGTCCCGCCAGCGGATGATTCGCATCAACCGTCACAGTACTTTCGGTAACATCGACAATTTGAACAATCTGAGTTTGTTCACCGGTATTAGTTTGAAACTTCATACCTGGGACTAGTTCCGGAATGTCAAACAAAGCCCGATCAACAACTGATACAAACTCGGGATTCTTTTCTCCATATGCAAGCTCTGGAGGAATTGTCGCTTCAATTCGATCTCCTGGGTGCCGACCTTCTACCGCACGCTGAAGCCCTTGGATAGTGTCATCACCGCCCAGAGTAATCTTCATTGGCTCACCACCTTCTGACGTATCAACAACTTCATCCTGAGGATTTTTTAGCCAATAATTAACTGTGTAAACTGTCATCAAATAAATCCAATATTATGTATTTATAAAACGTTACTTCGAAGAACGATCTATCAACCAGTCTGCACTGATCGCCCATGTATGTGATGGCGCAGATGCACCTGCAAACACCCCAGCATGCCCGCCTGGCACAACGCAAAATTCTTTATCTGTGGAGGACACGATATCAAGAATTTTATGCGCAGCTTTCACGCTAACGATATTATCGCTCTCACCGGCAAACGCTAGAATAGAGCACTTAATCTTTTTAAAGTGCGCCTTAGCTTTACCAATCCGCATTTCACCTTTTGCAATACGATTATCAATCATCATGTGAACAGCCATGTCTTTGATCGTTTCACCAGGATAATCAACCATGTCATCAAACCACTTACTCATTGTGAGGCTTTCTTCTAAGTATTCCCTGTCCCAGAGATTCAAGAATTTCTCGTATGAATTAATGACACTACCAATAGGGTTCGTAAGCTTAAAAGTGACCGACGAAACCCAACCAGGTACGTGGAACATTTTAGCCGGCATATCCAATACAGAGACATTCAAGATACTGGATATAGCCTGCGCTGGCTTATACACGACAGATAAAAACTTCCCCGTAATACCACTCTGGTGCATGTCAACCGGGCTCGCAACAGTCACGAGATTTCTAACACGATCATCGCCTGATGTAGCTAGATACATCAATGATAACAATCCACCCATGCAGTAGGAGAAAATAGACAACTCATTAGACTTTGAGTGCGAGACTACCGAATCAACGATCTGAGGCATCCACCCCATGACGTAAGATTCGAGCGACAAATCAGAGTGATCAGCCGTAACATCTCCCCAGTCAACGAGATAGACATCAAAACCTCTAGCTAAAAAGTATCTTACGACGCTTCTATGCGGCATTAAGTCAAATATTAACGAAGTCGCGGCAAGTGGCGGCACAAGCAATACTGGAATATTCGCCGCACGTGTCGCGTCATCTTCCACATCAATCTGCTCTCCGGCCACTTCAATTTTAGACTCATCTAAGGGCTGATAATGGCGAACAGACATAATTCCATCGGAATGTACGACATCATAGGGGCTCAAATCTGCAATAACAAAATTGTCTGAAAACAATGTTTGCTCAATGCCATGACGAACGGACCAAAGTGCTTTTTTTAAAAAGCCAGGTTCTTTAGACATGAAAGAATTCTCTTATTAACTGCACGAACTAAGGACGCGCTATTGTATAAAAAGCACAAAAACGATCAAGCGCTTGGGGTAAGTCAGATTCCACTTACACATTAATGAGCCAAATACTTTTTAGTGCCTTAAAAACTTAATCGATAACCTTACGTCAAACGGCGCTCAATTGATTGATAAAAAACATACAGCTTTCGAGTAGAGGAGGTGGTCCGTGATATTTGGACAAAATAAATTATGAGTTTTCGAACTAGCGAATCAGTCGCCACTCAGGCCTTTTAAGCTAAAAACAAAAAAGCCCCGGTAAAACCGAGGCTTTTCATCCAGTACTAGCGCGTATTAACCGCCTAAGAACTTAATCATTACACCTGCTGCAACCGCAGATCCGATAACACCAGCTACGTTTGGCCCCATCGCATGCATAAGCAGGAAGTTTTGCGGATTGTTCTGTAAACCAACTTGGTTTGATACGCGAGCCGCCATTGGAACAGCAGATACACCAGCAGAACCAATCAACGGGTTGATCTTATTCGTGCTAAATACGTTCATCAATTTAGCCATCAGAACACCAGTGGCAGTACCAACACCAAATGCAACCATGCCTAGAACAAGGATACCAAGCGTTGTTACATCTAAGAACTTGTCAGCTGAAAGCTTAGAACCAACAGACAAACCAAGGAAGATAGTTACAACGTTGATCAATGCATTCTGCGCAGTATCAGAAAGACGATCTACTACACCACACTCTTTCATCAAGTTACCAAGACAGAACATACCAAGAAGTGGCGCAGCATCCGGTAGGAACAACGCAACCAAAATCAATACCGCAATTGGGAACAAGATTTTTTCTAATTGGTGTACTGGACGTAACTGAACCATCTGGATCTTACGCTCTTCAGCATTCGTCAAAGCATTCATGATTGGTGGCTGAAGCACAGGAACCAATGCCATGTATGAATATGCCGCAACAGCGATTGCGCCCAATAAATGTGGCGCTAGAACACTAGCAACATAAATCGACGTTGGGCCATCCGCACCACCGATAATACCGATCGCTGCAGCTTCGCCAATATTGAATTCCATTACGCCTGTCATGGTTAAAACCGCTGCACCTAGAACGGTACCAAAGATACCGAACTGCGCCGCTGCACCTAACAAGATCGTACGAGGGTTAGCAAGCAATGGACCGAAGTCAGTCATCGCACCAACACCCAAGAAGATCAAAAGAGGACCAACTGTACTACCAATAATAACGCTATAGAAGTTCGCCAACATGCCGTTAGCATAACCTGCATTCTTAGCGATTTGATCTGCAGCAAATACCGTAGATGCATTACCTTCTGCATAAGCAGCTTTGAATGCCTTCAATGTTTCAGCAGTAATTTCTTGCCCTGCTTCAAAAGGAATCTTCAGAACCTCTGAAAGAGCAAGCATAACGTCCGGCTTATGGAAGTGAATCGCGTTTTCCGCGGCAGTTAGTGCCAAGCCAGCTTCTGGGATGTTCGCAAGAACACCACCAAAACCGATTGGCACTAAAAGTAATGGTTCGAAGCCTTTCTTAATTGCTAAGTACAATAAGAAAAGACAAACCACGATCATCGTAATTTGGCCGCCAGTGATATTGTAGAAACCACTACCGGTCCAAAGATTGAGGATATTCTCCATATCTAACGAACCTTACTTATAGTGTTAACAATGTATCGCCGACTGCAACAGAGTCGCCAACTTTAACGCTGATAGCTCCAACAGTACCCGCACGAGGCGCACGTACTTCTGTTTCCATCTTCATCGCTTCAAGAATCAATAATAAATCACCTTCTTGAACTGCTTGTCCTGGCGTAGCAATTACTTTAAAAATGTTACCCGCTAATGGAGCAGGAACTGGCTCACCGCCACCCGCTGGTGCTGCTGCCGGAGCCGCACCTACTGGTGCTGCTGCTGCACCACCTTGAACTGGAACTATACCAGTAATGTCGCCACCTTCTTCCACTTCAACAGTGTAAGACTGACCACCAACATTAATGGTGTAAACACCCTTGCCGTCTTTACCAGCAAGAACATCATCTTCACTTGGCACTGGCTCGAACGCGTCAGCGTTGCCACGATTCTCCAGGAACTTAAGACCAATCTGCGGGAACAGTGCATACGTTAGAACGTCATCAACTACGTCGTCTGCAAGCTTGAAGCCATTTTCTTCAGAAAGCTTCTTAACTTCATCAGTCAACTTATCCATTTCAGGCTCTAGAAGATCACCCGGACGACATGTAATCGCTTCTGCACCATCAAGTACACGATCTTGAAGTTCTTTATTGTATGGGGCCGGAGCTGCACCGTATTCACCTTTAAGAATACCAGCCGTCTCTTTTGAAATTGACTTGTAACGCTCACCAGTCAATACATTCAATACAGCCTGTGTACCAACAATTTGAGATGTAGGAGTAACAAGAGGAATATGACCTAAGTCTTCACGAACACGTGGAATCTCTTCTAATACCGCATCAAATTTGTCCGCCGCACCTTGCTCTTTCAACTGGTTTTCCATGTTGGTTAACATGCCGCCAGGAACTTGAGCGATAAGGATACGTGAATCTGTACCACGCAAAGAGCCTTCGAATTTCGCATACTTCTTACGTACTTTGCGGAAGTAAGCGGCGATCTCTTCTAGCAAGTCCATGTTTAGACCAGTATCACGATCTGTGCCCGCAAGTGCTGCAACAACACTTTCCGTTGCCGTGTGGCCGTAAGTCATAGACATAGATGAAATGGCTGTATCAACACGGTCAATACCCGCTTCAACAGCTTTTAAAATTGCCATGTCTGAGATACCAGAAGTAGCATGAGCGTGCAATTGAACCTCAAGATCAGTCTGAGCTTTCAAACGACTTACTAACTCGTAAGCTGCGTATGGAGTCAAAGTACCAGCCATGTCTTTGATTGCGATCGAGTCAGCACCAAGGTCTTCGATTTGCTTAGCTAATTCAATCCAGTTTTCGAGGGTATGAACCGGACTAGTTGTGTAAGAAAGCGTACCCTGAGCATGACCGCCATTTGCTTTAACCGCTTTCAAAGCGCGCTCAAGGTTGCGAGGGTCGTTCATCGCATCAAACACTCGGAACACTTCTACGCCATTTTTAACAGCACGCTCAACAAACTTATCAACAACATCATCTGCGTAATGACGGTAGCCAAGAAGATTTTGACCACGCAACAACATTTGTTGCTTAGTATTTGGCATCACTTTTTTAAGTTCGCGAATACGATCCCATGGATCTTCGCCAATGAAACGAATACATGAGTCAAACGTCGCACCGCCCCATGACTCTAGAGACCAATAACCAACTTGGTCTAATTTCTCAGCGATTGGAAGCATATCGTCGATACGCATACGTGTTGCAAGAAGTGATTGGTGAGCATCTCGAAGTACCACATCGGTGATACCGAGTTTCTTATTTGCTTCAGTCATTACTGTCAGGCCTTCTATTAAAGGTTTAGTAGTTATAATTCGATATTAGCGTTTCTTGTCCGAACGGTACTGATTAACCGCTTCTTGTAAAACTGCAAGTAATTGTGCATCAGCCGGCGCTGCAGCAACAGGAGCTGGCGCCGCTTTAGCTGGTTCAGGCTTCGGCGCATACTTGTTGACTAGCTTTGACATAGTCGAAGTCACAACAACAAGAATCGCTAGAAATACGAAGACGAAGCCCATACCGACAGCCATGAGACTGAACGCTTGAGTCATTAAATCGCTCATAGTTTGATCAACCCTTATGGATTAATTTATAAGTAAGCAGGCGTGCATTTTCCTGCCATTTAAAAGCTCCGGTAATTTACCGCCATTCAATAGGCTTAGCAAATTTGAATCCGCTATTAAGACCATAACCAAAACTAATGCAAAACACCAAAACAAAAAGGAATACAGATAGATACCAATATACAAACTGTTATGAGTAAAAAGACAAGCACGTAACCCATACAAGAGACCTTGAAGACCCTAGACTGCCTGCAACAATGCCACCGACCCTGAGACAGAATAAACCATATAAACTTGATCCGACTTATGAACTACAAAGCACAAGCCTTCATAATAAATTTTTAAACCCTGACCGCGCGAAGATCGCTTGGAGAAATCTGCACACTCACTAAGCTGTAAAACCTGACGCAAAATCTCGCAAGCCAAACACCAATGTTTGTTTATATTGCCCTCTCCCCTATTAACGAGTAGCAAGTAATCAACTAACACTGAAGAACCTAGCACCAACACACGTTCAGTTAACCAAGATTCAAGAGGACTAACCACCCGAAAAGAAGAGCGACACAAATAGACACTCTCACCATCACACTCCAGATACCAATGCACACACTCAAGACCACCCATCTCCAAGAAAGTGCCTGCCCCTGTAGCCATCACGTCATTAATTCGATTCCTCTGAACATCTCTATTAACGGTTGTCGACAAAACTGCCATAACTCGATCAACCTCGTTATCAAACGTCTGCGTTGCATCACGCAAGCTGGAGAGCAAACTCCTCTCGACCAATCTTTTATGCGAATGACTCAGAGGATACGTGGGCAAATATAGGTGAGGACTTGCAGCCCTATTTGAGCGCGAATTGCTTCTTACATTGAATAGATTTTTAAATTTCATGATTTGACCTCCCTGAAAACTAAGGCCAATAATAAAATTTATAACGACACGTCATGTCGTTCGAAACAAATTAGGGGAAAGTGGCGCGGCTGGGAGGATTCGAACCTCCGACCGCCTGGTTCGTAGCCAGGTACTCTATCCAGCTGAGCTACAGCCGCGCAATGGTTCGGTCATAAACCGAAATACTTGATTAAAAGGGGTGTGGCACGGCTGGTAGGATTCGAACCTACGACCACCTGGTTCGAAGCCAGATACTCTATCCAACTGAGCTACAGCCGCATCTTATAAAAATCAAGGTACAACTTAAGGTAGGTTTGAAGTGGCGCGGCTGGGAGGATTCGAACCTCCGACCGCCTGGTTCGTAGCCAGGTACTCTATCCAGCTGAGCTACAGCCGCGTATCTTCAAAAAGGTGTCATGGCGGAGAGAGAGGGATTCGAACCCTCGATGGGCGTAAACCCATACACCCTTAGCAGGGGTGCGCCTTCAGCCACTCGGCCATCTCTCCAGACGCGCCGTATAATACCAAAAAAATATTAAATGCCAAGCGCCAATTTCGTTTATTTCCTGTTTTTTCAGAGGATCGATCAGGGAATAAACGATTCGCCTAATTACTCATCAGAACCCGAAGTATCGGACTTCTCTTTCTGGATTCTTTGGTAGATTTCTTCACGGTGAACAGACACATCTTTCGGTGCATTTACACCAATTCGTACCTGGTTACCTTTTACTCCTAGCACAGTCACTGTGACATCATCGCCAACCATAAGCGTTTCACCAACGCGGCGCGTCAAAATTAGCATTATTGCAACTCCTTCGTTTGTACTACCTTCCAAAGATTATCTTAACTTGTAGGTCGTCCAAATTAATTACTGCCAGTAAAGTCTACTTTTCTCAAAAAGAAAGGAACATCTTAGAACTTTTCTTTATGGACATCTAATCATTACCGGCAAGCTTGTATTAAGCGGATTATAAGCGAGAACTGTAATTACTCACTCTTATCCAAATCAAACGCTGTATGCAATGTGCGCACAGCTAATTCCATGTACTTCTCATCAATCACGACTGAGATTTTAATTTCAGACGTAGAGATCA
>NZ_LWGF01001476.1:0-591 GCF_001635355.1 Oleiphilus sp. HI0125 | reverse complement strand
TTGGATAAACTGCGCAGCTTTTGCCGCACCTTTTGGTGTGNTTGGCCCATTGTTACCGATCAGCCCGCATGCATGGCCTTCAATTTTTAAGAAGCCACAAACGGTTTGATTATCGAACTCGGGTTTGAAATCGACGAATTCAGATGAATCCGCAATACGCGCAACTATCTCACGAACGTCATAAGGTTGTTTGCTATCACTTGGAACAACGCCGATAAGCTCGTCAGGACTAAATTTTGGTTCTTCCCATTGTCGTTCTGCTTTAGAGCTGAGTTGCTCGTTCCATGGTACTTGTTTGACCATGTCGCGCATCATACGAATGCCGTCGGAATCATCTTCAGCGAGAAACTCTGCGGTACCTGCGGTTTGTGCGTGCATCTCCGCACCACCTAGCTCCTCATCGGTAGCAATTTCACCGGTTGCTGCTTTAAGTAGAGGAGGTCCTGCCAAGAACATTTTGGCCTGTTCTTTTACCACAATAGAGTAATCGGAAAGACCTGGTTGGTAGGCTCCACCTGCCGTCGCATTACCATGTACAATCGTGAACTGCGGGATACCTGCTGCGGACAAACGAGCTTGATTCGCAAAACC
>NZ_LWGF01001475.1:0-1108 GCF_001635355.1 Oleiphilus sp. HI0125 | reverse complement strand
TTTTACGGTGAGGTCGTAGTAATCACGATGTGTCGGACAAGAAGAAATGGCATACGGGCGCGCAGTTTCGACACCATCGATGTTCACGAACAAATTAATATATTGCCCGGCCTGAAATGGAGGCAATGCCCCCCTAGCGCTGCGAACACGAAACGTTTTCGTCGATGGCGTTTCTTGAAAGATCTCGGTGACTTCTAGGTTCAAACGCTTCGGATGAAGCTTTGCAATCTCAGCAGTGTTTTTACCTTTATCTTCACTAAAATCTGAGCCTATTTTCTCTCGCTCTGCGATTAACTCTCGACTCTCGACATAACCAACCAAGTTACTCAATAATTGTTCTTTGTTAGTAATATATTGGTTAGACATTGGCAGGCTCCTTCACATCTTGAGTCTGGGTTTGATCTTGCTCAGCTAAACGCTGTGCTTTTAGCTTTTTCAACACTGCTTTTGCAGTGGATTGGCCGACCATATACGTAGGTTGGAATCCACCCATGCCCTGCCAGCAGCCTGCCATGTGTAAACCTTCTACTTGATCATACCGAGGACGATGAATCTCGCCGTCTTCTGGGTTTTGAATGAAACCGTAAATCGATCCGCCCGGAGTGTTCAAGTAACGCTGCATTGTCAGTGGCGTAGCGACTTCAATTTCTTCTATGTGAGAGCGAAAGCCCGGGAAGAATTCTTCTGCTTGCTCGATAAGGTGTTCCGCAAAGGCATACTTCGTATCGGCATAGTCTTCGACCGGAACGTCATCCCACACCTTCCCATACTGCAAACACAGCAAAGACACTTGGCTCTTACCCGGAGGAGCAAAACTTGGGTCATCAACGTTATAGCAGGTGAGCATAGTCGCCACAGGAGGATTCAATGTCGCCATCGTTTCAACCATTAAATCCTCGTCCATGGTCGTCCCCATAAACGTCGAGGCGTTCTTGATGCCTAAGGTTTCCGGCGGGCAATCTAAGCCAATGTATAAGCAGAATGCTGAGGTACCGATTTCACGAGACTTGAAGTCTTGAGAGATACCTTCTGGTAACTCATCTGTATCCAGCAAATCGACAAAAGTTACGACCGAACTTGCGTTTGAAATCACTTGTTCGGTTTCGTA
>NZ_LWGF01001474.1:0-835 GCF_001635355.1 Oleiphilus sp. HI0125 | reverse complement strand
AGTAACAACCGACTCGTCACCTTGGAGCGTTACTTTTGAATAGTTAGGGAATTGAGTGAGATAAGCAGCACCCAAAAACCAAAACCAAGAAATAGCTAAAATAGCCAAATAACTTGGTTTATCAGCCTTAATCAGTTTCACCATCTGATAAGTGTTAGTCAGGGGATTCCAAGAAATCTGCAAATCAGGTTGGGATGATGGTGCCGATGGAATTGACCGACTAAAAACATAACCAATCACTGCAAAGACGACTATTAACACAGCTGACCACCACAAGTATTGGGGTTGTTGCACTATAAAGCCCGCACCAATCGTGCCTAATAAAATCGCAACGAAGGTGCCCATTTCAACTAACGCATTCCCTCCTACTAATTCTTCGGGCTTTAAATGCTGAGGGAGAATCGCGTATTTAGCAGGACCAAAAAACGTACTTTGTGAGCCCATCAAAAATAACAATGCCAACAATACGTAATACAACTCAAAAATAAATGCTAAGGCAGCAAATGACATCAATACGATCTCTGCTAACTTGATTCGCCGCATCAACATGGCTTTGTCATATTTGTCGGTAATTTGGCCTGCAATGGCCGAGAACAAAAAGAAGGGAAGGATAAATAAACCAGCCGCTAGATTGAGCAGTAAATTGGTATCCACTGCAATCTTATCAACGGCATGATAAGCAACGATCAACATCAAACAATTTTTGAATATATTATCGTTGAAGGCGCCAAAAAACTGCGTGGCGAAAAATGGAGCGAATTTTTTATTCTTTAATAACTGACTTTGGCTCATCCTTGAATACCTCTAGATTTTATTTGCAGTAATAGTATTTATT
>NZ_LWGF01001473.1:0-475 GCF_001635355.1 Oleiphilus sp. HI0125 | reverse complement strand
TCTTTGATGTCGCGTAGTATTGGCGCGCTGAAGCTTTTCTCATCGAACTGGTCTAGCCAACGATTACGAAATGCAAGCCTAGAAGCTCTGTCCCACGGAAATTCGTGCGCAGGCAGTAGTTCGATACTCTTTAGCTTTTCTTTGGATCTTTGCGTTTCTGGATCGAAACTTCGAAGGCTTTCAATTTCGTCGTCAAATAACTCTATACGAATTGGAAATTCGCTACCCATTGGGTAGACATCAAATATTGAACCACGAACTGCATACTCACCGTGCTCATAGACGGTATCGACATGGCGGTAGCCAACCTGCTCGAGCGAGCGTCGGTAATCATCGGGATTAAACCGACCATCTATTTGCAAAGACAGCGAATTAGCGGCAATGAAGTCAACGGGCGGCAAGCGCTGAAGCAGGGTCTGAACAGGCACTACCAATACGCCATTTTGCATACTGCGCAACGCCGCTAAGGTCGATA
>NZ_LWGF01001472.1:0-805 GCF_001635355.1 Oleiphilus sp. HI0125 | reverse complement strand
TTAAATCGTTATGGCCTTGTGTTCTCGATCACGCTTTAAATGTGCACGAAGTGGGTCTTTCATAAGAATCCCTGACTAACTTGCTAAGAAATCACGCTAAATCTAAAATCCTCCCCCGTGTAATAGATTCAAAATTAAGGACTTTCAGTGACAGATCAAGACAACCCAATGCAGCGAGTTATACGCAGTTTCGTAGTGCGAAGCGGGAGAATGACCGCTGGGCAGACCCGAGGGTGGGATTCATATTGGGAAGCCTTTGGCCTCGATCCTGAACAAGAACTAAATTTCGAAGAGATATTTGGCAATACAAACCCGGTTGTGTTCGAGATTGGTTTCGGTATGGGCAGTTCATTATTTGAAATGGCGAAAGCTGACCCAAATACGAATTTCGTCGGCGTTGAAGTCCATCGACCCGGAGTTGGTGCCTTACTCGCTCAGGCGGGAGACGAAGGGCTCACAAACTTACGTCTGTTGTGTTGCGATGCGGTTGAGTTGCTTAAGAACAAAGTGCCTAACAACAGCTTGGCGCGTTTACAGTTATATTTCCCAGACCCTTGGCATAAAAAACGTCACCACAAACGTCGTATTGTTCAGCCAGAATTTGCTGCTTTGGTTGCCACTAAGCTTTCCGAGGGTGGAGTGTTTCATATGGCAACAGACTGGGAGCCTTATGCAGAACATATGGCTGAGGTTATGGATGCAGCACCTGATTACAGTAATTGTGCAGAGACCGGCTCGTATTCTTCCAAGCCTGACTACCGACCTACTACTAAGTTTGAAAAACGTGGAGAGCGTTTAGGGCACG
>NZ_LWGF01001471.1:0-1047 GCF_001635355.1 Oleiphilus sp. HI0125 | reverse complement strand
TCTAAGCTAACGTCGTTGACAGCTTTGAAACCATCAAAATCTTTAACAACTTGAGAAATAGATAGGTGAACATTTTTTTTATCATCGGCAAATGATGGCGCCATGATTTTCTCCAAAAACAACAATCGCTCTTCGGCTTTTTATTATGCATGCAAAGATGCTGCCAAGTTGTCACTATATCAAACAGAAGCGTTCAATTTATGCAACAGCACATCCTAATACTAATCAGTTCACAAACATTAAACCGGTCAGAGTTCACGTTTGATAAATCGCACACCTTAAACAATACACACAAAGCCATATTTACGCACCACGAAAATGCATCAACCTTCTAGCTCGTTCACTTAAGGTGCACAGACATATACAGGGCCTCATCTCCGTAGCCTGCACTAATCTGGCTCTCCGCCAAAATCTCAAACCCAAAAGAGCACCAAAACTGTTCTGAGCCTTGTACGGCCACCAAATGCACTTGCTTATAATGATTCAAGCGTGCAATATTTAGCACACTTAAGACGAGTTCTTTGGCTGCCCCCTGACCTCTTGCATCAGGGTGCAAAGCCAGATCATGTATGAATAGATCATCAGTTTCCGGCAGAGCATTAAGCTCAACATGTAATTTAGGCGTGTCATTAATCGGCCAGGGATGCGCTAAACAATATCCGAGCAAGTCCTCGTCATTACGAATAGCTAAACACGTCTCAGGTGCAAGCAGCCATTTCGCTTTGAGCACGTCTACTGATTCAGGATAGTCGTCCGCATACGCTTTGTGCTGAATATCCATGATACGAGACCAATCAGCGTGATTTATGGCATCTATTGAAAACATTGTTACTACAACCCTTAAGCATTGAAGACCATGAATATTTTTGCATACGGCACATTAATGTATCCCGAACTTCTCGCGCAGTTAACCAAGAAGGAATGGCAAATGACGCCAGCTACATTACATGGTTATCGCCGCTGCATTTTATTAAAAGAAGGTTTTGGGTCTTCTCCAATTATCGTACCCGATAAAAACGCTTCCGTAACCGGAAAAATTTTATACAA
>NZ_LWGF01001470.1:0-868 GCF_001635355.1 Oleiphilus sp. HI0125 | reverse complement strand
GGATGCTCAGGAGTGCCACTCAGCCCCAAAACTTCTGTCTCAGAAGCCTCCTCAGACTCAACATTTTGAATCTGGACATCGACACCACACCCCACGCCGCAGTAAGGGCAAGTCGTGCGCTGCAGTGCAACGTTTGACCCAACAGATTTAAACTGAATAAGCTCTGCGCTAGACACAATTAACTCGCTACACTTAACTGAACCATTTCATCAACGATACGTGCCGGAAACACGGAAACAGATTGCTCTGGATCATCAATACATTCGCCCGTTGTTAAACAGAAACGCTGCTTATATAAAGGTGAAGCAACCACATAACGCAGCGGAGTATCTTCACCCGAAACTGAACAAATCAAACCACGGTAAAGCACATTCGCCTTACCGATCGGGTCAAAGTTACTAATCGCGAGTACTTGTTCTTGTTCACCTTGCGTCAACTTAAACAACGCAACTTGCTCTCCATTTACTAAGGCACAAACACCAGAGTTATCGACAAGATCGTTTGTTTGGCAGATAGAAACCCAGTTTTCATTGCTAGACATCATTTTCTCTCTTATATCATTCGTTCTTAATTCGTTAGAGGCTTATGTATTAAGCCAAAGCATCTTCAGCAAGGACTTTATCCGTCGCAATCAGATCACCTGATTGTTTTTCTTGCTCTGTTGCTGGACGAATTTGATCTCTTTCTTGAACAAATACGATGTTAGGATCAGTCGCATCAGCCGCGTTTACGAACTGACGGAAGCGCTTACGCGACTCTTCATTTTCAACTGCCGTTTTCCACTCACACTGGTAGGTATCCACAACATGCTGCATCTGGGCTTCTAGCTCTGCGCAAATACCCAACGAGTCTTCAATAACCACTTGTT
>NZ_LWGF01001469.1:0-874 GCF_001635355.1 Oleiphilus sp. HI0125 | reverse complement strand
AGATTAACGACATTAACGGTTTTGCGGCCAAACAATTAATAGCATCAGGTTTGTCAGCAACAACGAACACAATGCTAACGGAGCGCGTAAATGCACTTAGGAATTGACCTAGGCGGAACAAAAACCGAAATCATGGTATTAAACGCTGATAACAAGGCCGTCTACAACAAGCGCGTTGCGAGCCCACAAGGCGATTACACAAAAACATTGACCAATCTCTCCTCACTTATCCTCGAAGCAGAGAAATCACTCGGACAGAGGTGCACGATAGGAATTGGGATCCCTGGCAGCATATCGCCAACTTCAGGCTTGGTGCAAAACGCTAACTCAACCTGGCTAATTGGCAACAACCTTAAACAAGACCTCGAGTGTAGCATTGGTCGACCTGTCGCTTTAGCAAATGATGCTGATTGTTTCACGCTCAGCGAAGCATCAGATGGAGCAGCGAAAGATCAAACCTGTGTTTTTGGTGTAATACTCGGAACTGGAGTGGGTGGTGGAATCTGCATCAATCAACACATTCTGGTAGGCCCAAATGCGATTACAGGAGAATGGGGCCATAACGTCATGCCAGCACCCCTGCAAACTAATTCTAATGCTGCCCAATGCTATTGCGGAAAAACACATTGCATAGAAACCTACCTCAGCGGCCCAGCATTCGTTAGACGCACTATAGAAACAACCGGAGCGGAGGCCTCTTCAGTACAAGAACTTTTAAAGCTAAGTACTGAAGACACACAGATTAAAGATGCATTTGAACGTTACTACGAAGGATTAGCGTATGCTTTAGCCCAAGTCGTTAACGTCTTAGACCCCAATGCAATTGTTCTTGGAGGAGGACTAAGCAATCTTCGTGATCTGTATATCGAGGTTC
>NZ_LWGF01001468.1:0-779 GCF_001635355.1 Oleiphilus sp. HI0125 | reverse complement strand
GAATTATCATCCTTTAAAACGTGACGAAGTACTCGCTCTTCCTTATGTATCAACATCTTACTTAAGTTTGTTGGCACAATAGCTAGCAGTATTCAAAAAAGCTTTCGTTTGTATTAACAAAAATAATGACGAGTCAGTGATGAGCGATATTTCAGCTAATTCAGATCCATCTCCAGTTTCATCTTCTCCTTTTTCAAAATTTAAAAAGATATCTCAAGCTATTCTTACAGGAATTATTTTGCTGTTATTGCTCGGCACCATTACATCCGGTACGAGTGAAAATATGCATGCGCAAATGCTTAAACTTGGTGCATATTTGTGGGATGACTATTTTGTGTTGCGAGGCGATCGTCCGATTACGGAGTGTGACCCACAAGAAGACATAGACAGTCGCTTAGATGTTCTAGAGCAAGAGCATATTGCTGAAAATGAAGCGTTTTCACTGTTGGTTGATGATTTTGATAGAGACTCGGCACGAGAGTCATTGGTGCGACAGCTCAGGGTTTGTCAGAAGAAGCATGATGAAGCCGCTATTTACGATCAAAACCTTACTCCTTCAGTTGAGATATTCCGCTCCTTGGAGCACGTGTTTGCTGACATTAGTTTGTTTGCGATCGCGCATCAGAAGCTGACCTTAATAAGTCTATTAATGCTCGCCACGATTGTGGCAACCGCTAAGCGCAGCCATATTGCTTTTAGAGCGGTTCACCATTTTAAAGATCACTATATTTCGACTACGGCGCAGTTTATTTCTCATGTCGGCCTTGGCGTTTCTGGTT
>NZ_LWGF01001467.1:0-1041 GCF_001635355.1 Oleiphilus sp. HI0125 | reverse complement strand
GGCAACGCGGTGGTATAGATATGGGGGCGAGCGACTTGCTCTAAATATGAAATAAGATCCTCAGGTCCTGCGACGAAGGCTCCAAAAGTACCAAACGCTTTACCGAATGTACCAATTAACAGCGGGCACTGTTCTTGAGAAACACCTTGTGAAAGCACGCTACCACAACCGCCCTCACCTAAAACCCCAAGTCCATGCGCGTCATCAATGGCGAGCAAAGATGTATAAGACGAGCATACTTCGCTTAATTGAGAAATATCAGCGACATTACCATCCATACTAAACACACCATCACTCAAAACTAAGCAGTGGTCGTATTTATCTGCGTCATACAGTTTAGCTAGATAATTACCGAGGCTAGCAGGGTTATTATGCAGATACCTTTGCGCTCTCGCACCAGACAACTTGGCGCCGTCAATCAATGACGCGTGATTCAACTTATCTTGTAGTAATAGAGCACGAGAATTGGCAAACGCAGATGCAACAGCTAGGTTTGCCATATACCCCGTCGAAAACAACAAAGCTTTATCACGCTTAGTGAAGCGAGCTAGCTTTTGCTCCAGATCTGAATGCGCCTGAAAGTGGCCAGACACAACATCGGAAGCGCCACTACCGACACCATAGGTGCGTGCCGACGTGCACAAGGCCTCAACAATCTCAGGATGGCTCGCGAGGCCAAGATAATCATTACTTGCAAAATTAGTTAATTTCTCGCCATTAGTGACGAGCTCAACTCCACTTCGAGAGTGAACATCAAAGCGCTTTCTGAGAAGCGCTTTCTGCTCAATCAGAGATAGTTGATCACGCCAATAAGGTGCGTCGTACGCCACAGACAAACCTAGTGTTGGACTGAATCGCCAGCACTAGTTGCACTTGCTTCATAGAACATTGGATTTTTCGCTTCTTGATCCTTCACAATTGCTTGGTTCAGCACAGCTTCTTGTGTTTCATCAGACTCTTCAATACGCTGCTCTGGACGCAAGCCTAAGCGCTTAAATAGCTGCATATCTTTGTGCGCTTCGGGGTTAGGAGTAGTTAGCA
>NZ_LWGF01001466.1:0-6789 GCF_001635355.1 Oleiphilus sp. HI0125 | reverse complement strand
GCTTTAGTGCAGGACTGCATGCTATTTTCACCTCAAGCTTTGTTAACAGTGTACTCAAATGCTCACTTACTTCGTGTAAGCTCAGCTTTTCCGTGCACTTTCGCCTCGCTTGATGCAAAATATCTATCTAGTAGGTGTGTGCCGAGTTTTTACTGTATAGAGTTTGGTTAGTAATTAAGCTATTTATAATTCCCGCCTTTGAGCGGGAATTTTTCATTTAAAAAAGAGGGTAAAGCAATGGTACGCATTGCAGTAACAGGTGCGATTGGCCGCATGGGTAAAATGTTGATTGAAGCTGTTCATCAATCAGCAGAAGCAGAATTAAGCGCAGCGATTGTTTTGCCAGACAGTAGTGTGATTGGTGCCGATGCAGGTGAGTTGTCTGGGATTGGTAAAAATGGCGTTAGTGTTGTGGGTCACTTGAGTGAAGTGATTGATGATTTTGATGTGTTGATCGATTTTACTGCTCCTGATGCCACGCTAGAAAATGCCAAACTATGTGCTGAGAACGGCAAGGGTATCGTGATTGGTACAACGGGCTTTACTCCTGAAGAAGAAGAATTGCTTTTGTCGTATCAGGCGAACGCCGCGATGTGTAAAGCTGCGAATTTCAGCACGGGTGTGAATATGTGTCTTAATCTCTTGAAAAAAGCCGCAGAGATTTTAGGCGATGATTATGATGTCGAAATTTACGAAGCGCATCATAAGCATAAAGTGGATGCACCATCTGGTACGGCTTTGGCGATGGGTGAATCAGTAGCTGAAGGGTTAGACCGCAATCTACGTGAGGTAGCTGTTTACGGACGTGAAGGTCAAACAGGCGCACGAAATAAAGAAACGATTGGTTTTGCAACGGTTCGCGGTGGTGATGTTGTCGGTGATCATACTGTGATGTTTTTGGGCGATGGAGAGCGTGTTGAAATTACACACAAGGCATCGAGTCGAATGGCGTTCGCAAATGGTGCGGTGCGTGCTGCTGCTTGGTTGCATTCTCAGGAGCCCGGTCTGTATGAAATGCGCGATGTTTTAAATCTTAAGTAATGAGACGCGTAATTTTTGTGCAGTAAATGCTTTGATCGCATAGACAACAAAATGTGAAATATGTACAATGCCGCCGCTTGAGATAAGGCGTTGTACATAAAAACGCGAAAGAATTATAAAAAGCGAGATGAGCAAATGTTCATCTCGCTTTTTTGCAACTAGCATTCGCTAAATGCATCTCAAGCCCGCCAAAGACGGTTTCTTTCGATACGAAAAATACACTGCTTGGACAAGCGCGAGGAACTGGTGTTGACTAAACCCGCTATTTTAGCTCTTGAAGATGGCTCCATATTCAAGGGTATCTCTATCGGTGCAGATGGAGAAACTACTGGAGAAGTTGTTTTTAACACCGCGATGACGGGGTATCAGGAAATTCTTACTGACCCATCATATGCAAAACAAATTGTTACTTTGACCTATCCTCACATCGGTAATACTGGTGTTAATGAGGAAGATGTAGAAAGCGACCAAATTTGGTCAGCTGGTCTAGTAATTCGTAATCTTCCTTTGCTTGCTAGCTCATGGCGTAATGAGAAGCCATTAGATGTTTATCTCTCTGAAAATAATATTGTTGCGATCGCGGATATCGATACACGTCGTTTGACGCGTATTTTGCGCGAGAAGGGCGCCCAGAATGGTTGTATCCTCGCTGGTGATAATATTTCAGAAGAACTGGCATTAGAAAAAGCAAAAGCATTCCCTGGTCTTAAGGGAATGGATTTGGCAAAAGAAGTGACGCATCAAGAAGTCTATGAATGGACTGAAGCAGAATGGGACTTGAGCTCTGGTTATGCGCAAGCAAAAGATTCTGAGTTCCACGTAGTTGCTTACGACTTTGGTGTGAAGCGCAATATTCTGCGTATGCTTGCTGAACGCGGTTGTAAATTGACTGTGGTTCCAGCACAAACTCCTGCAAGTGAAGTGCTTGCTTTGAACCCTGATGGGGTGTTCCTCTCTAATGGTCCTGGTGACCCAGAGCCATGTGGCTATGCAATTTCTGCGATTCAAGAAATTCTAGAGACTAAAAAGCCAGTGTTTGGTATTTGTCTTGGTCATCAGTTGTTAGCACTAGCGAGCGGCGCAAAAACGGTCAAGATGAAGTTTGGTCATCACGGTGCGAACCACCCTGTTCAAGATTTGGCGACGGGCGAAGTGATGATTACGAGTCAGAACCATGGTTTTGCGGTGGACGAAGAGTCGTTGCCTAGTAACATCGAAGCAACACATAAATCTTTGTTTGATGGAAGTTTGCAGGGTATCAAGCGCACAGATACTCCGGCTTATAGTTTTCAGGGTCACCCAGAAGCAAGCCCAGGGCCGCATGATGTAGCGCCATTATTTGACCAATTTATTGCTGAAATGCGTAAAGCTGCAAAATAAACAAAATATGAATTATCGAGCGGCTCCTAGGGGAGCCGCTTTCGAAGACAAATAGTAAAAGTGGAACGAAATTAGATGCCAAAGCGTACCGACATAAAGAGTATTCTTATTATTGGAGCGGGCCCGATCGTCATCGGTCAGGCGTGTGAATTTGATTACTCAGGCGCACAAGCCTGTAAGGCACTTCGCGAAGAAGGTTATCGAGTGATCCTCGTTAATTCCAATCCTGCGACTATCATGACTGATCCGGCGATGGCGGATGCAACTTATATTGAGCCAATTACTTGGGAAACGGTTGCACGTATTATTGAGCAAGAGCGCCCAGACGCATTACTCCCAACCATGGGTGGTCAAACAGCGCTAAACTGTGCTTTAGATCTTGAGCGCGAGGGTGTGCTTGACAAGTTTGGTGTTGAGATGATCGGTGCTAACGCTGATACGATCGATAAAGCAGAAGATCGTGATCGTTTTGATAAGGCAATGAAAGCGATTGGTCTTGAAACGCCGCGTTCTGGTATCGCACACAGTATGGAAGAAGCGGTTGGCCTGATCGACGAGCTAGGCTTTCCATGTATTATTCGTCCTTCGTTTACCATGGGTGGTAGCGGAGGCGGTATCGCATATAACCGCGAAGAGTTTGAAGAAATCTGTGCTCGCGGCTTGGATATGTCGCCAACAAATGAGCTTCTCATTGATGAGTCTTTGATCGGTTGGAAAGAATACGAGATGGAAGTTGTCCGCGATAAGAAGGACAACTGCATCATCATTTGTTCGATTGAAAACTTCGATGCAATGGGTGTTCATACGGGTGACTCGATTACTGTAGCGCCAGCGCAAACACTTACGGATAAAGAATACCAAATCATGCGTAACGCATCGCTTGCGGTACTTCGTGAAATTGGTGTTGAAACGGGTGGTTCGAACGTACAGTTTGGTATCAGTCCAACAACTGGTCGTATGGTTGTTATCGAGATGAACCCGCGTGTATCTCGCTCGTCTGCGCTTGCTTCTAAAGCGACTGGTTTCCCAATCGCAAAAGTTGCTGCGAAGTTAGCGGTTGGCTACACACTCGATGAGCTTCAAAATGATATTACTGGCGGTGCAACACCTGCATCGTTTGAGCCTGCAATTGACTACGTAGTAACGAAGATCCCTCGTTTCACTTTTGAAAAATTCCCACAAGCGGATGCGACATTGACGACTCAGATGAAGTCGGTCGGTGAGGTGATGTCGATCGGACGTACTTTCCAAGAGTCATTCCAGAAAGCTATTCGTGGTTTAGAAGTTGGCTCTTATGGATTTGAGCCGATTCTTGATATCGCCTCGGATAATGCAATGGATACCTTGCGTGGTGAATTAAGCACGCCAAGCGCAGAGCGTATCTGGTATTTGGGTGATGCATTCCGTGCAGGTATGAGCATCGATGAGATTTATGGTCTAACTGGTATCGATCCTTGGTTCTTGGTTCAAATCGAAGACATCATTGAAGAAGAGCAAGTTGTTTCAAATATGATTCGCTCTGATCTTACTTCGGAAGCAGTGCGTCGATTGAAACGCAAAGGTTTCTCTGATCACCGTTTGGCATCATTGTTGGACTTGAGTGAAAAAGAAGTTCGTAATATTCGTCAAGACTTCGGTATCCGTCCAGTTTACAAGCGCGTTGATACCTGTGCTGCTGAGTTCTCGACTGCCACAGCGTATATGTACTCAAGTTATGAAGAAGAGTGTGAAGCGCAAACGTCTGATCGCGAGAAAATTGTTGTTATTGGCGGTGGTCCTAACCGTATTGGTCAAGGTATTGAGTTTGATTACTGTTGTGTACACGCTGCGCTTGCAATGCGTGAAGATGGCTATGAAACGATCATGATCAACTGTAATCCAGAGACAGTTTCAACGGATTACGATACTTCAGACCGTTTGTACTTCGAATCTATTACGCTTGAAGACGTACTAGAAATTATCGAACTAGAAAAACCGAAAGGTGTGATCGTGCACTACGGTGGTCAAACACCACTTAAGCTTGCGCGTGGCCTTGAAGATGCTGGTGTGCCGATTATCGGTACTAGCCCTGATGCGATTGACCGTGCTGAAGATCGTGAGCGTTTCCAGCAAATGATTCAGCGTTTAGGGTTGAAGCAGCCAAATAACGCGACAGTACGTAGCCTTGAAGAAGGTATCGTGGCAGCGAATGAAATTGGCTATCCATTGGTTGTTCGTCCATCTTATGTACTTGGTGGCCGAGCGATGGAAATCGTCTACAAAGAAGACGAGCTTGTGCGTTACATGAAAGATGCTGTTCAAGTATCTAACGATAGCCCTGTTTTGCTTGACCACTTCTTGAATTCTGCAATCGAAGTGGATATCGATGCGATCTCAGATGGTAAGCAAGTCGTGATTGGCGCAATTATGCAGCACATCGAGCAGGCGGGTGTTCACTCTGGTGACTCGGCTTGTTCACTACCTCCATATACATTGTCTGCAGATGTTCAAGACGAAATGCGTGAAGCGGTTAAGTCGATGGCTTTAGAGCTTGGCGTTGTCGGTTTGATGAATACTCAGCTCGCTTATCAGGATGGTGAAATTTACGTGATCGAAGTGAACCCACGTGCGTCACGTACCGTACCATTCGTGTCAAAAGCGATTGGTACCTCATTAGCGAAAGTTGCAGCACGTGTAATGGCGGGCAAAACTCTAGAAGAGCTAGATTTTACAACTGAGATCATCCCAGAGCACTTCAGTGTGAAAGAGTCAGTGTTCCCATTTAAGAAGTTCCCAGCAGTTGACCCGATCCTTGGTCCTGAGATGAAGTCTACGGGCGAAGTTATGGGTGTTGGTGAAACCTTCGATGAGGCGTTTGCTAAAGGTTTTATCGCGACAGGTGAAACACTTCCTGCATCAGGTAAGGCATTCTTGAGTGTTCGTGACGTAGACAAAGAAGGTGTTGTTGAACTTGCGAAACTTCTTGTTGAGGGTGGCTTTAGCTTAGTTGCAACGCGTGGTACTGCTCAGGCAATTGAGGAAGCAGGCATGGAAGTTAGTGTTGTGAATAAAGTGCGTGAAGGTCGTCCACACGTTGTTGACGTAATTAAGAATGAAGATATTTCTTTGATCGTCAATACTACGGAAGGGCGTCAAGCAATCAAAGACTCTTCGCATATCCGTCAATCTGCGTTGCAGAAGAAGATTGCTTACAGTACTACTTTGTGGGGTGGTGAAGCGATCGCGCGTGCGATTCGTTTTGGCTCAAATGAAAAAGTGCGTCGCTTGCAGGATTTGCACTAAAGCAAGGCTATACTGATTAGCAGGATATAAAGCAAATTATAGGAAAACTATGAATCGTATTCCGATGACAGTGCAAGGCGAAGCCGCCTTGCGCGAAGAATTAGTTCAATTAAAAACCGTAGAACGTCCTCGTGTTATTGAGGCGATCGCTGATGCCCGTGAGCATGGCGATTTGAAAGAAAATGCTGAGTACCATGCAGCGCGTGAGCAGCAGAGCTTTATTGAAGGACGCATTCAAGAAATTGAAGGTAAGCTTTCTAATGCGCAGGTGATTGACGTTGCGGCAATTGAGCCTTCAGGAAAAGTAATTTTTGGCTCAACGGTAACGTTGTTGAAAATCGACGATGACTCAGAAGTGAAGTATCAAATCGTTGGCGAAGATGAGGCGGATATTAAGCTTGGCAAGATTTCTGTTTCTTCACCGATCGCTCGTGCCTTGATTGGCAAGAACGAAGGCGACGTTGCTTTTGTTCGTGTGCCAGACGGTATTGTCGAGTATGAAATCGACGAGGTTGAGCATATTTAATCGCTAGGCCTTACAAACAAAAAAAGCGCTCATGAACGAGCGCTTTTTTTGTTTTCGAGTTTTGATTCTTACAGCTTTGATCTACATTCTGATCAAGTTTGATAGCTTCGGATTTGGCTTTTTGCTACGGCGAAGCAATACGACGATTTTGCCGATGATTTGAACTTGCGTGGCATTTGTTTTTTCCGCCATTTCAGTCATAGCTTGTGCGCGAAACTCACGATCATTTGACGCAACTTTTACTTTGATCAATTCGTGTTGTTCTAATGCGCGATCTAACTCTTCAAGTAAACCCTCGCTGACTCCTTTATCACCCACTATAATGATCGGGTTTAGGTTGTGGGCAATGGCGCGAAGTTGTTTTTTCTCGGCGGCGCTAAGTGTTGTCATGTTTGAATCCTGTAAATATTTCGGCGCAAGTTTACAGTCTGGCCGAAAGAAACCAAAGTCAATATTTTAAAACTATCACCATTATAGAAGAGCATTACTATGGCACGTTCTAAGTCTAGCGGTCGTTGGCTAAAAGAGCATTTTGATGATCAGTATGTGAAACGATCTCA
>NZ_LWGF01001465.1:0-713 GCF_001635355.1 Oleiphilus sp. HI0125 | reverse complement strand
TCTGTTCCCAGTGGGAGAGATCGAAAAACCTGAAGTGCGCAAACTCGCAGAACAGCATGACCTAGTAACGCACGATAAGAAAGATAGCACCGGCATCTGCTTCATTGGGGAGAGAAAATTCTCAGACTTCTTGAAACAGTACTTGCCAGCGCAACCAGGCGATATCATTACCGATACGGGAGACACCATCGGCAAGCATCAAGGTTTGATGTATCACACTATCGGTCAGCGACAAGGCCTCGGTATTGGCGGCTTAAAAAACTATGACGAATCACCTTGGTATGTCGCGCAAAAAAATCTAGACGACAACACTCTGGTCGTTGTTCAAGGAAAGAATAATCCACTGCTCTTTGCAAATCAGTTGATCTGCAAAAATCTAGATTGGATTAATGGTGAACCAAACATGCCTTTCTCTTGTACAGCTAAAGTACGCTATCGACAAGCAGATCAGTCTTGTCATGTCGAAAAGCTAGAGAACGGAGATCTTCGCGTGCGGTTTTACACCCCCCAACGAGCCATTACTCCAGGCCAATCGGTTGTTTTCTATATTGAAGATCGTTGCCTCGGCGGTGGGATCATTGCATCTACTAGTAGCGAGCCTAACGATGAGCTTAACTAACGATCAGAATAAGGCACTGGCACTATCTGGCTTATTCGAGTGCTGCGTATTGGTAGATAGCATTGCGCGCAATGGCTCTTGTGATCACGATGCA
>NZ_LWGF01001464.1:0-925 GCF_001635355.1 Oleiphilus sp. HI0125 | reverse complement strand
CAGCACTCGCAAAGCGATCGCAAGCTATCTACGCCGAGCTGATTGAAGATCTCGAAGCGGAAAGTGGTATCGATCCAGAGATTAGCCATCACGGCTTATTAGTGTTGAATGTTGAAGACCAACAGGCTGCGCTTAACTGGGCCGAGAATAATGCCTCTTGGATGGAAACAATTTCTGCCGAACATCTCTATGATCTAGAGCCAAAACTGAAAACAGGTTTTGCATCGTCTTTGTGGATGCCAAAGGTTGCGAGTGTTCGTAATCCGCGCTTATTAAGAGCCTTAAGGACCATCATGAATCATCACGCGGCCATTACCGTGCGTGAGAATCAAAAGATTGCAGGAATTGATGAGGGTAGAGTGAGCTTGCTCTCTGGCGAAATAGATTATGCTGACTTAGTTGTGGTTTGCTCGGGGGCATGGACATCTCAGCTCATGCCTCATATCTCGTCAGAGATTGAACCAGTGAAAGGCCAAATGTTGGTATTTGATGCGCCAGTTGGTTTGGTCAATCGCGTAGTGTTGAGTGATGGGCGATATGTGATTCCCAGAAAAGACGGCAATGTGGTGGCAGGCAGTACGCTTGAATATACCGGTTTTGAAAAGCTAACCAATGAAGAAGCGAAGCAGTCGCTAATCGACAGTGCTATCTCCTTATTCCCGAGTCTGGCTGAGTATAAGGTTAGTCATCATTGGGCAGGCCTTAGACCCGGATCGCCAAAGGGTATCCCTAGTATTGGGCGTATTGACGGTTATCGGCACGTTTACGTGAATGCAGGGCATTTTAGGAATGGTTTGGTATTAGCGCCGGCATCGGTAGAGTTATTAAGCAAAATAATTGATACACAGTCCTCAGAAATAGATCCTAGCCCTTATTCTGTGGGCCTTAGAACCGAGTAATGGTGCAGGTTTGCTATACTTTAACG
>NZ_LWGF01001463.1:0-860 GCF_001635355.1 Oleiphilus sp. HI0125 | reverse complement strand
GTGGGGGGATGCTACTGATTGCGATTCTTCCGCTGTTTCTTAGCCCAAGCATTATCATTCCGATTCATGGCATTACCCAGATTGCGAGTAATGCTTCACGAATGTTTTTTTCACTGTCTGATGTTCAGTGGCACCTCTTTCCTGCATTTTTGATCGGCTCAGTTCTAGGGACGATCGTATTTAGCCTCGCGCTATTTAATATTCCCCTGCAATTCTTGCCTGTTGCGATTGCTTGCTATCTACTTCTCAACCTGTGGAGCAAAACCTTTGGCGCATTTATAAAGAAGTTTGAAAGTTATTATTTGATTGGCTTTCTCCAGACCGGCTTAGGGCTAATCGTTGGAGCGCCGGGCCCGCTAGCCTTATCCGTTTTGACTAAAGAATTAGAATCTAACGATCAGATTATCTCCACCAGCGCCATGTTTATGACGATCAGTCATCTTGCAAAAATCCCAGTGTATTTGGCTATCACCCCGTTTTTGAGTGATAGCTTATTGCTGATCAGTGTAATGATCGTCTGTGCGATAGTCGGCTCATTTTTGGGCACTAAGCTGCGCATAAAGGCAGACAACGACAAAATCATACTATTGATAAAAATAGCGCTTAGCAGCCTCGCTGTGCACATGCTGGCGTCGAGTTTGGTTGGGCAAATAATGCCGCTTGACCTGCCTACCTACCGGTAGGTAGGATAAACACATGACAACCAACACCCGACAACAAATCATCGACTATTCGGCTGAGCTTTTACGTGCCCGCGGCTACAACGGCTTTAGCTTTCTAGATATCGCCCGCGAGTTCGACATCAAGAAAGCCAGCGTACATCACTACTTTCCAAAAAAGGTAAATCTGGGTTTAGCCCT
>NZ_LWGF01001462.1:0-814 GCF_001635355.1 Oleiphilus sp. HI0125 | reverse complement strand
AATTGCGAGCATGTTAAACACTGGCTACCATAGCAAAAGTTTTTTAAGCGCAGCCCATTATGACAGCAGTTAATCCTATATTTATCGACTTTGAGGCCTCCAGCCTTGATCTTATTGCGAGCTACCCAATTGAAGTGGGCATTTGCATGCCTAACGGTGACACTCACTCATGGCTCATTAAGCCTCATGTACTTTGGAAGGATTGGTCTGGCAAAGCGGCTAAGATTCATGGGATCAGTCGAGATGAGCTCGAAAAAAACGGACAAGACTGCGATCAAGTAGCGCAAGAACTCAATGAGCTCTTAGGTGATCACTTTGTTTATTGTGACGCGTGGACCTTTGATAGCTTTTGGCTTCACCGCTTGTTTAAAGCTTCAGGGATCAAACACAGCTTTCAAATTGAATCTATTAGCGCCTTGCTTGATGCAGACCAAGTTTCGAAGTGGCAAGACGTCCATAACCAAGCCATCAATGACATGGATTTATTACGTCATCGCGCATCAAATGATGCACTGATCTTACACGAGACCTTCAAGCGTTTGATTCAGAGCTGATCTAGCGCACATTTCAATTCAAATATCACCCATCACACGCAGAATATGCGTGTATAAGATGGTACACTCGCGCAGTCTTTAAAATCTAAATGAAGTGCGTGAGTACCCTATATGCAACAAGTCTTTAAGCTGAGTGCAACACTCTGTTCAGCTTTATTGTTAAGCGCCTGTGATCCAGCGTTCCAAACTACTGCTCAAAAATGTGCCGAAGGGCAAGCTCTAGATATTGCTTTTCCAGTTCCTAGAGCAGACCGCTATAA
>NZ_LWGF01001461.1:0-792 GCF_001635355.1 Oleiphilus sp. HI0125 | reverse complement strand
TGCTTGGCTTGTCATCTTAATTCCTCTCGTTTTATCTCGGCACGGCACTAGGTTTTGAGTCTTCCTAGTGGCCAGTGCCTTTTTCTTTCTGGCACACTAGTCTCTCGTGTAAATTGATTGTTGGGTGAGAGCATTATGTGGCTTCAACGTACGATTCGGCTAAAAGCGCAAAAAAGAGGCTTTTATCTCGTTACGGATGAGATTGTTCAGCAAGTACCTGAGATAGCAAACTTCGAAGTCGGGCTTGCACACTTATTCATCAAACATTCTTCTGCGTCTTTATGCATTAATGAAAATGCAGATCCGAGTGTGCGCAGAGACATGGAACGTTACTTCTTAAAGCTTGTTCCCGACGTGGGGCAGGGGAGTTTTGTTTATGAGCACGACTACGAAGGTGCTGACGATATGCCAGCACATATTAAGTCGGTCATGCTTGGATCTTCTCTGACGATTCCGATCACTAATGGGCGTCTTGCTCTAGGCACATGGCAAGGTATTTATCTTGGTGAACACCGTATTTCAGGCGGACCGAGAACGCTCATCACGACCCTGCAAGGTGACTCTTAATCGCCAATAAATCCGCCAGATTGACGTTGCCATAACTGAGCATAAATGCCATTTTTGGCAATCAGCTCTAGGTGCGATCCTTCTTCAACAATACGCCCTTCATCTAGCACGATTAAGCGATCCATCGCGGCGATTGTTGATAAACGATGCGCGATCGCAATAACGGTTTTACCTTCCATTAATTTATAGAGGCTTTCTTGAATCGCAGCTTCGACTTCAGAGTCG
>NZ_LWGF01001460.1:0-1389 GCF_001635355.1 Oleiphilus sp. HI0125 | reverse complement strand
AAGCGGGGTAAGAAAATTCAACGAGGTTATCGGTTAGCATCGAAACGAGTAACTGCGTCATAACCAAGTGTTCGACAGTATCGACGGCATGAGGAGAGCGAATGCTGACAAAGAATGTTGATTTTGGTGTTCCGAATTCTGTGTCAGTCGCGTGCCATAATTCCATACCTTTAGGCGCCGAGAGCAACACAGGAATAGGGTTGTTTTCTGCTTTGCTGAGCTCGGTGTTGCTCGGAATGAAGTTGTTTGGCTCAGGCAAGGCTAAGTCTTTGCTAGCTTCCGCCTTTTTAAGTTGATTTACCAAGCTCACAGATAGGCTTTTAACCGAGTAGGGAGCCTTAAACCATTGTGTTTCTTGATCGGTTTCTAGATCTTTTGCTTTTACGCTAACTAAAAGATTGTCGGGTGTAAGCAGGTGTAGGTAATCGCTAATTAATTCCTTATCAAACTTGTTTAGCTTGTAGGGCGCGCTGAGAATATCCTGTGCCGAGAACTCATGCAGTGCTGAGGACAAGCTTCTGACGTAGGACAGCGCTGGGACTTTTTCTTGGAACTTGAATGCAATTTCTGATAGTTGTTTTTGTTCAGTGAAATACATTTCATTGAGGTCGTTTTGTTTTAGCAGGTTGATGTAGGCAAATACGGCATTGATGACTTCATCTTGTTGCTTTAGGCCTGTCTCGGTAAGGCTCATAGAGATGATAAACATCCCTTGATTATCTGTGTCGAACTGAGGGCCAGCAGATAGCGTATCAACAAGCTGCTTCTTTTTAAGAGAGGAAAGCAGGCTGCCTTTTCCTTCATGCCCTATAAGGTTGGCAATATATCCAAGAGGTTGCGTATTGATGTAAGGACGAGACGTCGGAACAGGGAAGCTTAATGAAATACTTCGTGTGTCTTTGATACTTTTGACTTGAATTTTTGCTGGTAAAAAACCACCGCTAAAAAATGGTGTCGTGGTTTTATGTTCAGGTAAATTTTTGTTCGCGATGCTTGAGAATTTCTCTTCCACCCAGCTGGATAGTGTTTCAAGGTCTTCTTTGCCAAGTACAGTGAGCTTCATTCGATTTGCTGTGTACTGCATGTCGTAAAACTCTAAGAGCGCTTCACGCAGAGTAATGTCAGGCTGATCAACTAAGGTTTCTAAGTTACCAACTGCAAATTTTTTGTAGGGATGATCGGGATTTAATATGGCTTTGAAACTTTCTAAGTAGCGACGACCGTCATCTTGGATTTTTGAACTGTATTCTGAGTGCACTGCATTGACTTCTCGTTGCACATAATCTGCGTTAAACAATGGTGCAGTGAATTGTTGAGAGAAACGATCGAGTGCTGGCTCTAGGTATTCGGCGGACACATCAAAGAAGTAATTAGTGTGTTCAAGTGATG
>NZ_LWGF01001459.1:0-798 GCF_001635355.1 Oleiphilus sp. HI0125 | reverse complement strand
TTAAAGAAAGTCATGTTGATTGATATCGTTGGGATCGTGTTGCTTGGTATCGCGGCGATCTTAAAGTTCAAAGCAGCGTAATCAGCTATTTCACCATATNTCGAGCCGTTGCAAACCGTTACATACGCTGTTTCTTTTTTGNCTACGCTTAGGGCGTCACACAAAGAGGAACGCCTATGAAGCGTCAACTTATCAGCCTTGTTGGCTTACTTGCTTTGAGTTTCAACTCTGTCGGAGAAGAAGACTTTAGTGTCAATATTACAGTGAGCGGCGCATCGCCTAATCAAGGCTCCGCAATACTTTCACTGTTTGAATCAAGTTCTGATCATTTGAGAAAACCTCTCATGTCCTTGCGACAAGAGGTCGATGAAAACGGCAAGGTACAGTTTCAATTGTCAGGCATGGAAAACCACTTCTATTCGGTTAGTGTTTTCTACGACAAAGACGGCAATGGGCAACTTAGCACCGGCTTTGCCGGCGTACCGATCGAACCCATTGGCTTCTCGAATAACGCGAAAGGACAATCTGGCCCTCCCTCCTTTAACCAAGCTAAATTCAATCCAGTATTATCAAGGGACCTAGAAATAAAACTTAGCAGTGTGCTTTCTGAGACCTAACAACTATTCAAAGAAATTCTTATCAAAAAGACAGTTAATTATTAACTGTCTTTTTGATTAATGTGTTCCATCCTAAATATCGTTGCCACTTTTTAATACCTAAATTGGAGAGTCCGATGCAAATTGAGTACTAAGCGTTTGTATCGCCCAGCAATCAGAACGAGTAGCAAAAACGGTTATA
>NZ_LWGF01001458.1:0-1185 GCF_001635355.1 Oleiphilus sp. HI0125 | reverse complement strand
AATGTGCAGAACCAAAACCGACGATGTACCCACCTGCAGCTGTTCAATCTGTCACGACATCAGGTTTCGCTGAACGCGCTCCAGAAGCTTTTGAGTATGTTGCAAAGCGTGCGTTTACCAACGCAAAAATGAACAAGCTATTGGCTTGGATGGAAGACAATCAAGCCGACGGTGCAACAGCCGCAGAGCACTTCCTTATTTCTGACACGGCAACATGGACTGCATGGGTTGCGCCAGAAATCGCTGAGAAAGTAAAAGCGACACTGATTAATAAGTAAGTACCCCGAAGCCGCTTTTAATAGCGGCTTTTTTATTTCCCTTTATTTCGAGGTTTATATGTCTTTTTGGACGGAGTTTCCTGAACTGAGCCGTGAAACGATGGTTGAGTTGAGGAAATCCCTCGATCAAGGTTATCGAAGTTTTTCACGTGAATATGGTGAGAGTATCGAGGCCTTTTTCGAACCCCTTCTTCAGTTTCTAATTTGGTTTGAGAAATTATTGTTAGCAACCCCATGGCCGATTGTGATTGCGGTAATTGTTGCTATTTGTCATTTAGCTGCACGCTCGTGGAAATTGTCACTTGCTGTTGCACTTGCACTATACGGGATCGGCTTGTTTGGTATGTGGGAAGACACCATGAGTACCTTAAGCATTATCACCGTCAGTACTTTGTTATCGATCATTATTGGTATTCCTATTGGTATCGCGATGGCGCGTTCTGATCGTATTCAATCGGTTTTCACACCGATACTTGATGTCATGCAAACAATGCCGGCATTCGTGTACTTGATCCCAGTGGTGATGTTACTCGGCATCGGTAAAATCCCCGGAATGATCGCCGTTATTATTTATGCCATTCCTCCTGTTATTCGCTTAACAAACTTGGGTATTCGTCTCGTAGATAAAGAAGTATTAGAAGCAGCAGACGCCTTTGGCACGACCTCGTATCAAAAGCTATTTCAGGTTCAGCTTCCTCTAGCGATGCCAAATATCATGGCCGGAGTAAATCAAACTATTATGATGGCGCTGGCAATGGTCGTGATAGCATCAATGATTGGTGTTGCAGGCTTAGGGCAGCAGGTCTTGCGTTCGATTAACAACCAGTTCTTTGCTTTGGGCTTATTTAACGGTATCGCGATCGTGGTGCTGGCAATCATCTTTGATCGGGTATCTCAAGCGTATGCG
>NZ_LWGF01001457.1:0-601 GCF_001635355.1 Oleiphilus sp. HI0125 | reverse complement strand
CAGGGTGCTCTCGTTAGCTTTTTGATCTTAGCGCTTACTGTTTTTACAGATGGTCTGCGCTTGCACTACCGCTATGCCGTCGTAGGCTTTTACCTATTTGTCGCGGTCGGCATCATTGCTTTCGTTGAAGCATTTGTTTGGTGGTTCTTAGTGTTATCACTGGTTGTGATTGGCTTAGAGGTCGCTCTAATTATGCAAGCGAAAAAAGACAAAACCACGAGTTAGGTGGTCAACGCACGATTATCGGAGTTAGATGGATCACCTAATTACAAGCGGCTTTGCAACCGATTTTGTAAATTTGTTATGTAGTTTGAAATAACTTGAAATCCTAAAAATCTAAACTTGAATTGCATCAAAATTATATGAAGGCCCGCCTGTAAGTAGCCAACCAATTGTTTTGATGCATATTTTCGCCGATAAGGCGTAGTGCGAAAAAAGTATCCTGAAACTGATCTTACTTTTGGAATTTAATACAAAAGAATGGAAAGTTTAGGATGGATGACAATAATGAGTCAGAATCAGAGAAAACAGAACAGATCGATACTCAGGCTAAGTAGTCCTTGGGTCACGTGATGACTGCCTCTGAGCAAGAAGCAGAGGC
>NZ_LWGF01001456.1:0-2230 GCF_001635355.1 Oleiphilus sp. HI0125 | reverse complement strand
CTTGAGCTGCTTCTTTCTTGACGATTTTTGGAAACAACGTTTTAACACAGCGCAGCATAACTTCTGGGGAGACTGATGCTCCAGGCGAAGCGCCTAACAATGTTCCGTAGCTCAAATCTTCAGACGTCACAATTTCAGTACCCATTTGTAGATCGCCATCTTTAATGATCTGAACGCGCTGGCCTGCTTGAACTACCTTCCAATTGAATTTATTGCTAAGACCCGGCGCAAACTCATCAAGTGTTTTTAACATCGCGCTTTCGCCCTTGAATGTTTCTTTAAACAAGTAAGTGACGAGAGGGAAATGTTCACGGGCAACATTAAGAAGGTTAGGAATGTCGTGTAAATGGACCATTCGAATGAACTCCACGATTCCTCTACCCTTCTCTAAAATCGGCGAGAACGTCGCAAATGGGCCAAATAGTAGATAATATTTACCGTCAGCAACACGCAGATCTAAGTGCGGAACTGACATTGGCGGTGCGCCAACAGCGGCTTTACCATATGTTTTTGCGCCATATGATTGGGCGACTTCTTTATCTATCTCTGCTGCAAGAAAACGACCACCAACTGGGAAACCTGAGAAGCGCCGACCTGCTGGTAGATGGCTCGCTTTTAAAATAGGGAAAGCACCACCGCCGGCGCCAACAAATAGCTTGTCTGCGCGCACCTGTTTCGCCACGCCGTTTTGTTCGCATTCAATCAACCAGCTACCAGATGGGCTCTTGTGCACGCGTTTAACATGCGTATTGTATTGAATATCCGCACTCTGCTCATTTTCCATATGCTGAGCAAGTTGCTTAGTAATCGACTCGAAGTTGACATCGGTGCCATGGTCAACGCGTGTTGCAGCCATCTTCTGATGACGAGATCGACCTTCCATCGTTAGTGGAATCCAGCTTTGAATTTCATCGAAGTCTTCTGACAACTTCATCTCGTCAAAGAAATGGTGCGATGCCATCTCTTTATAGCGCATGTGTAGAAGATTAATACTGTCTTCGTTTACCAGCGTGCAGTGCTTCGTCGGGTGAATAAAGCTTTCGGGATCTTTAATGATTCCGTTCTTTACTAAGTTTGCCCAATATTGCTTAGCGACGTTGAATTGCGCGTGGATGTCTAAGGCTTTTTCAACACTGATAACTTCTTCATCGACAGGTGTGTAGTTTAATTCGCAATTCGCTTCGTGACCGGTACCTGCATTATTAAAAACACTTGAGTTGCTCCCAGCAGCCTGATCAAGGCGCTCTAGAATCGTTATATTCAGATTAGGGTCAACGGTTTTGGCGATATGCGCGAAAGTAACGCCCATAATACCGGCACCAATAATTACTACGTCCATTTTGTGTACCTGTGTTGAAAGCTGCTTTAGGCCTTTTAAGCCATTAGACACAACGTTTTTTATAAAAACTTGCACTGCGTTCGATAAAACGCGCGAATATTAACATCAAACACTATTCAGCAGATCATTACTCCATATAAGCATCTCATTTGAAACGGTTAAATGTCCGATTTCATTGGAGGTTAGACCAGATTAATAAAATGTCAGACTTTAAGTGATTGATTTTATGTACTTATCTTCTAACTGTCCTCTGATAACAACTGATGCGTTAGCAAGGACATTAAATGCCATCCTCGGCCTGTATTAAGCTATTCGTTTGTACATTCATAAACGGATTAATCATGTCTTTTAAACGTAATCCATCAGTCATTGTCATCGGTGCTGGCATGACAGGTATTCTGATGGCGAAAAAGCTCAAAGATGCGGGTATTGAGAAAGTAATTGTTCTCGAAAAAAAAGAAAAAGTCGGCGGTACATGGCGTGAGAATACATATCCTGGCGTTGCGTGTGACATTCCCTCGCACATGTATACCTATTCGTTTGAGCCAAATCCTAATTGGAGTAATTTTTTCGCTCGTGGTAATGAAATCCAAGAATACTTCGAGAACGTGGTTGATAAATACGAGCTACGGCCAATGATTCGGTTTAATGAAACGGTTACTGAAGCCAAGTTTGATAACGGTGTATGGAAAGTTACGACCAGCACTGGTGATAACTATGAATGTGATTTCGTTATTTCCGCGACAGGTATACTGCATCATCCAAGCCTTCCCGACATTCCAGGTTTAGATTCCTTTGAAGGAAACATGTTCCATACCTCTAATTGGAATCATGATGTTCAACTCGATGCGACACAGTCTGTTGGTATTGTCGGAACGGGCTCTACAGCCG
>NZ_LWGF01001455.1:0-10969 GCF_001635355.1 Oleiphilus sp. HI0125 | reverse complement strand
CCATATTTCTCGCCAGATAGCCGGCAAAAATATCACCAAAATTTCCTGTCGGAACCGAAAATGAAACACTGCGCGACGGGCCACCTAGAGCTAATGAAGCACTAAAGTAGTATACGATCTGCGCCATAATTCGTGCCCAGTTAATAGAATTAACCGCAACAAGACGCGTCCCTTCAAGGAAGGATTGATCCGCAAAACTTTCTTTAACCATGTTTTGACAGTCGTCAAAATTACCTTCAACAGCGATATTAAATACATTGTCAGCAATGATGGTCGTCATTTGTTTACGCTGAACATCCGACACTCGGTTATGAGGATGAAGGATAAAAATATCTACATTGTCACAGTGGCGACAACCTTCAATAGCTGCTGAACCAGTATCACCAGAGGTCGCTCCCATGATAACTACTCGTTCATCACGACGCTTTAAAACATAATCTAGTAAACGCCCTAGCAATTGCAGAGCAAAATCTTTAAAAGCTAATGTTGGACCACGAAACAACTCCATGACCCACTCATTACTATCAATTTGAACTAGCGGGGCGACACTCTTGTGATCGAATACCACGTAAGTCTCATTGATCATCGCCTTAAAATCGTCAGAAGGAATAGAACCTTCTACGAACGGGTACATGACTTTGTAAGCAAGTTCAGAATATGGAAGACCACGCCACGAAGCGATTTCTTCTTGGGTAAAACGTGGCAATGATTCAGGAACATACAAGCCGCCATCACTAGCCAAGCCAGCAAGCAATACCTCTTCAAAATTTAAAGCAGGAGCTTCACCACGAGTACTGATATATTTCATTTTTCTACCTATTAAAACTGCGCTACACGATGCTTAACAACCACACCTGCTGTATTTGAAAGTTGCTCGATCTCACTAATTGCCAGATTCACGACATCTTCTTTTACTTCATGAGTGAGCATAATTACGGGCGTCATATCACCAACCTGCTCGTTTTCTCGCTGGGTAATCGAATCAATATTGATCCCGTGCTTACTCATAATGCTAGTAATCGATGCAAGAGCTCCCGGTGCATCCGTAGCCATCACTCGCAAATAAAACGGACATACAACATCACCAATTTCAATGATGCTGGTATCCTTGAGAGCTTCCGCTTCGAACCCTAAGCCCGGAACAATCGGTTTAGCGCCGGCAACTAAAGCACGCGCCACATCTACTACATCAGCTATCACTGCTGAAGCTGTTGCTTCTGATCCAGCCCCTGCCCCATAGTAAAGTGTGTCACCAACTGCATCACCCGTAACAACTACAGCATTCATTACGCCGTCGACCTTTGATATCAACGCAGACTTAGAAATTAACGTCGGGTGAACGCGAAGTTCGACGCCATCTCCGCGTTTCTTAGCGATCCCAAGGTGTTTGATCGTATAACCAAGTTCCTCAGCATAATTAACGTCATCTGTAGAAACCTTACTAATCCCCTCGGTAAACGCTTTTTTAAATTGAAGAGTGATACCAAAAGCCGCTGATGCCAGAAGAACAAGCTTATGAGCCGCGTCAATTCCTTCGACATCGAACGTTGGATCTGCTTCAGCATATCCAAGAGCCTGAGCCTCTTTCAAAACGTCCTCGAAGTCTCGACCTTTATCGCGCATTTCAGTAAGAATAAAATTACCGGTACCGTTGATAATACCTGCAACACTTGAAATATCATTGGCCGCCAAGCCTTCGCGTACCGATTTAATAATCGGGATACCACCTGCAACGCTCGCTTCGTAACAAAGACTAACTCCCGCAGAATTAGCCAAAGCAAATAGTTCATTGCCGTGCTCTGCAATCAAAGCCTTGTTAGCCGTTACAACGTGCTTACCTGCCTGAAGAGCCGTCTCTACTAACTCTTTTGCAGGGCTGTAGCCGCCAATCAACTCAAGCACAACATCTACTTCGGGGTTTGTTACAACAGCGTTCAAATCCGTTGTAAAGTCGATACCTGTCAAATCACAATTGTCTTTCTTCGTGCGCGAAGCAATCTGAATAATTTCAATCGAGCAACCCGTGCGTGCTGAAATCTCTTCACGATTTCGATTTAAAACATTAACCACGCCACTCGCTACAGTACCAAGACCGCATATGCCCAATTTGAGTGTTTTCAAAACACGTACCTCTTAAATCAACTGAAAGCTAAAAAACTAGCCCTTAAAACGGGCGCATAGTATAACGGGTAGAAGGGACAAAAAGAATGGAATCAATGATTTAAAACGCGCTTTTTAGCGAGAGTTTGACATGGTTAGAAACTAAGCCGAGACAAACAGTCCCGGCCTAATGCGTAATTAAATACCTAAACGTTCGGCAAATTGCTCAGCAGGCATATAGCCAGGAATTAAGGTGCCACCCTCTAAAACAATAGCGGGCGTTCCAGTCACACCAAATTGCTGCCCTAACCGATACTGCTTAGCGACAGGATTTTTACAACTAGCCACATCATTTAGACGACCAGTACTTCGATTAACTTTTGAATCTAGACGACCCTCTTTTGCCTCATTCATTGCCTCAAGCGAATCGTCGGCACACCATACGGACGTTAATTTATCATAAGACGCACTGTTAACACCGGCGCGAGGGAAGCTCATATAGCTCACCGTTATACCCAACTCATTCATTTTAGGTATTTCCCGATGCAGCTTTCGACAGTAACCACAATCAATATCAGTAAAGACTTTAATTTGGGCCTTTTCCTCACCTTTAGCCTTGTAAGTGATCAGCTCCGAAGCTTCGATCGATTTCAACAACTCACCACGCTTTGCCTGACGCTCTTTTTCACTAATATTCTCAAGTCGACCACCAATTGTGCTGTACAACTCGCCTGTAAAAAAATACTCACCGTTACTTGAGACAAAAATCGCCTGCCCACTTTGATCATGAACTTGATAGATACCGCCAACTGGCGTTTCAGCAACCGAAACAACCTCCAATTGCGGGACAGCTTTTTTCAAGGCCGACTCAATATTTTGTTCAACTTCAGCGATAGCGAACACCGGCATGCAAGCGAATAAAAGACCACATATATTACTTAACTTCATAACAACCCCATTTAAATTTATCCCTTATATGATCACATGCATCAGAGAACGTTCAATATCTTATAAATAAAAACTACGAACAAGGATCACCTAACCGTAAACGCAAAAAACCCCGACGAGTCGGGGTTTTTTATAAATCAATATAAACTTAGTTAAGCTTCTCTTTGATACGTGCAGCCTTACCACTAAGCTCACGCAAGTAGTACAACTTAGCCTGACGAACATCACCACGACGCTTAACAGTAATGCTATCAACTAGCTTACTGAAAGTCTGGAATGTACGCTCTACACCTACACCGTAAGAGATTTTACGAACAGTAAAAGAAGAGTTTAAGCCACGATTACGCTTAGCAATAACGACACCTTCGAACGCCTGAAGACGCTCACGGTTACCTTCCTTAACTTTAACCTGGATTACAACAGTGTCACCTGGGCCAAACTCAGGCACTTCTGTTGTCATTTGCTCAGCTTCAATTGCGCTGATGATGTTGTTCTTGCTGCTCATTTTACTCTCCAAAAATTGAGTAGATCAGGTTATCTCAACCTTACCTACCGATTCACGTCTTTTAAAAACTCTTCCAAAAGCTGTTGCTGCTCTTGGTTCAATTCAATTTTGTCGAGCAAGTCAGGTCGTCGCTCGTACGTTCTTGCAAGTGACTGACTTAATCGCCACTTGCGAATTTTTTCATGATCACCCGATAACAATACCGAGGGAACCACTTCTCCTTCAAGCACTTCAGGCCTCGTATAGTGAGGACAATCAAGCAAACCATTCGCAAAAGAATCTTCTTTTGCAGATTCTGTATGACCAAGCACTCCTTCTAAGTGCCTGCTCACCGAATCCATAACAACTAGTGTAGCTAACTCTCCACCGCTCAACACATAATCACCGATCGAAACTTCCAAATCGATATGCGTCTCTATTAAACGCTCATCAATTCCTTCATAACGACCCGAGACCAGCACTAAAGAAGGTTCTTGAGCCAACTCTCTAGCAAGCTTGTCATCTAGCCTCTTACCTTGAGGAGACAAGTAAACCACTTTAGGCGCAGACTTACCTTTTCGCTCAGCTTCGGCTTTAGCAAACTCAATTGCATCACGCAAAGGCTGAACCTTCATAAGCATTCCCGGACCGCCCCCGTAAGGTCTGTCATCCACGGTTTTATGCTTGTCGTGTGCAAAATCTCTAGGATTCACCAAGTCTAACTCGACCAATCCTTTACTGACCGCGCGTCCAAATACGCCCGATACAGAAAATGGTTCAAACATTTCAGGAAAAAGACTAACTAGTCCGAACCACATAAACGCTTAGAACTCTGGATCCCAGTCCACGGTCATTTGAGATAACTCAAGATCTACCGACTTAACAACCTGATCCGGCAAATAAGGAACTAGCCGCTCTTTTGCATCCAAGCTGCCTTCACACTTACGAATAACTAGCACGTCATTTGAGCCAGTTTCCATCAAGTGATGAACTTTACCCAGAAGCTGACCCTCTATAGTAAGCACTTTTAGACCTTCTAACTGATGCCAATAAAAGTCACCAGCTTCCAGCTCGGGCAGCGATGCAACATCAATTTTAATATATGACTCTGCAAGCTCTTTAGCCTGATCACGATCATCATACCCATCGATGTGTGCAACTAATCCATTGCCATGAACCTTACACTGCTTAACCTTTACATCCTGTGTCTTACCACACTTTTGCAAAGACCAAACTTTATATTTTGCTAGGTTCTCTTTTGGCTGAGTATATGAAAACACTTTCACCCAACCTTTGACGCCGTAAACAGACGTCACTTTGCCCATAATGGTTTCGTTATTGGAACTCACAACGGGCCTCCGCTAAAACGACTTAAGCCGCTTTAGCGTCTTTTAGTAAAGTTTTAACGCGATCAGAAATTTGAGCACCTTGACCTACCCAGTACTCAACACGTTCTGCATCAACACGCAAACGCTCTTCTTGGCCACGTGCAACAGGGTTGAAGAAACCAACACGCTCGATAAAACGACCATCGCGAGATGAACGGCTGTCTGCCACAGTTAAGTGGTAGAATGGGCGCTTCTTAGAGCCACCACGAGATAAACGGATTTTAACCATTTTGCTAATACATCCTGATAAACAGTTTAACTATATAAAGCCCCCATACAGCAAATGCATTAACTGAGGGACTCGAAAGGGCGCGTATTCTATAGCAATACTACGAAATTGAAAACACCCATTTACATTTTTACGCTTCTTTTCAATTAACTAAGCGTTAGATAGCTAGAAACGACCGAAAGGACCGCCGCCACCGCCGGGCGGCATCATCCCCTGCATCCCTCTCATCATATTCGCCATTCCGCCTTTTTTGCTAAATTTCTTCATCATTTTAGCCATCTGCTTATGTTGCTTTAAAAGACGATTCACATCTTGGATCTGAGTTCCAGAGCCCGTTGCTATCCGGCGCTTTCTGCTATTATTGATGGAATCTGGGTATCGACGCTCTTTTGGCGTCATCGATGAAATGATCGCTTCTAACTGCCCTAAAGACTTATCGTTTACTTGGGACTGCGCGGCCTGTGCCATCTGTCCCATTTGCCCCATACCAGGAAGCTTATCGAGCAGACCAGCTACACCACCCATATTTTTCATTTGCAGGAGCTGATCTCTAAAATCTTCCAAATCAAAGGTTTTACCTTTCTTTATCTTCTTAGTCAGCTTGTCCGCTTTCTTTTTATCAAGCTTTCTTTCTGCATCCTCGATAAGACTGAGTACATCACCCATTCCAAGAATTCTTGATGCGAGACGATCAGGATAAAAAGGCTCTAGCGCGTCAATCTTCTCGCCAACACCCATAAACTTGATAGGCTTACCAGTAATCGCTCTAACCGATAACGCTGCACCACCGCGCGCATCACCATCTGTCTTTGTAAGAACAACACCCGTCAGCGGAAGCGCATCGTTAAATGCTTTCGCTGTATTCGCAGCATCCTGACCGGTCATCGAATCAACTACGAATAAGGTTTCGACAGGGTTAACTGATGCGTGAAGGTCAGCTATTTCAGCCATCATCTCTTGATCAACCGCCAATCGGCCAGCTGTATCGACAATCAGCACATCCATAAATTTAAGCTTTGCTTCAGCAATAGCCGCCTCAGCAATAGCTACAGGCTTTTGGTCCGCTGTACTTGGGAAGAATGTAGCACCAACTTCACCAGCAAGCGTTTCCAATTGTTTGATTGCCGCCGGACGATAGACATCAGCACTAACGACCATTACTTTTTTCTTCTCTCGCTCTGAGAGATATCTCGCCAATTTAGCTACCGAGGTTGTTTTACCCGCACCCTGCAGACCAGCCATTAAAACGACTGCTGGCGGCTGAGCATTTAGACTAAGCCCTTCAGACTTTGCCCCCATCACAGCCGTAAGCTCGTCATTAACAATTCGAATAAATTCTTGCCCTGGCGATAGACTTCTCATCACCTCTTGACCAAGAGCTCTAGTGCGAACCTGCTCAACAAAATCTTTCACCACAGGCAAGGCTACATCCGCCTCGAGCAAAGCCATCCTTACTTCGCGTAACGTACCCTTGATGTTGTCGTCAGTTAATTTTGCCTGACCAGTGACCTTTTTAAGACTTTCGGAAAGCCTTTCGCTAAGATTCTCAAACATGTTTTATAGCTCTAATGATTATTGCCAAGTATTCGCAAACAGCGCATTATAACGACAATCAAAATTAATTAAATCGAAAGTCTCAGACTAACGCAGTTAAATGAACGCATCTTTACTCGCTTTGATAGCAATATGCCTCTATTTACTAGGCTCAGGCTTCAAAGCCATACAAATTATAAGAAAATCTGCGCCACGCAACATCATCCCAATCACTAGTGGACTGGTTGCTGCAATAGCTCAAGCAAGCAGTATCGTAATTAGTTTCGGCCAACACCAATCATTCGACCTCGTCCATAGTACGGCCATCATTACGTGCATATCAGTCGTTGTATTTATCATATTTGCAACGCGTAAACCGATACATAATATGCTGCTTATCATGTATCCAGCTGCCGCACTCAGCATGATTAGCATGCTTGCAATTCGTCCGGATGACGCCCCGAATCAACTTGATAACGGAATTTTAGTGCATATCGCATTGTCTATTTTGGCCTATAGCATTCTATGCTTGGCCTCCGTACAAGCAATCTTTGTTGTTTACCGTAACCGACAGCTTAAATCACACCTACATTCGAATAGCTCTCTCCCACCATTACTCGTAATGGAAAGCACCTTGTTTGATTTGTTAAGAATAGGCACCTTATTCCTTGCTATAGCGATCACTCTAGGCTTCATATTCGTGCATGATCTCTTCGCGCAACATCTTGCACACAAAACATTCTTCTCTTTAGTTTCTTTGGTGCTGTTCGGCGTACTGTTGTTCGGCAGACGCCAATATGGTTGGAGGGGCTCACTCGCAGCAAGCCTTACCTTATGGGGCACAGGGTCGTTAATGCTTGGTTTTTTTGGCACCAAGATAGTTCTTGAATCTATACTGTAATTTCTTTTTCTAGCAACCGAGCTTTACCTTGAACGAAACTTCCCTTACCTGGCTATTTGGCTCCCTTGGCGTTCTTATAATGTTGTCCGGCTTTTTCTCAAGTTCCGAAACAGGAATGCTGTCACTCAACAAGTACCGTCTTAAGCATCTAAAGAAACAAGGACATAAAGGCGCAAACAAAGCGAGCGACCTGCTCGACCGCACAGATCAACTTATCAGCGTTATTTTGATCGGCAATAATTTCGTAAACATACTTGCCTCTTCAATTGCTACAGTTATCGCAATCCGTCTCTGGGGTGATGCAGGTATTGCGATCGCAACCGCGTTACTTACGCTAACCATTTTAATTTTCGCCGAAATCACTCCAAAAACATTTGCAGCTTATCACCCAGAAAAGATAGCGTTTCCAGCAGCCCACATTCTCAAGCCACTCCTAAAACTGCTATACCCTGCTGTTTGGTCTGTAAACCTAGTCACCAACAACCTATTAAAAATACTGGGCATTAATACCTCAGCGCAGACTGAGAACCATATAACGAGAGAAGAGCTAAAAACACTCGTCCATGAAGCTGGCAATAAAATCCCTCGCTCTCACCAAGACATGCTGATCAGTATCCTTGATCTAGAGAAAGTAACTGTCAACGACATCATGATTCCTAAGAATGAAGTGATTGGACTAGATATTGAAGACAACCTAGATGATTTGATCGAACAAGCTAGAAGCTCGCAACACACTAGGCTCCCCGTCTACAAGGGAGACATCAACAACATAATTGGTGTACTCCACCTGCGAAACATGACAAAAGTTTTGTCTCATGCTGAGCCAAATAAAGCAGCACTACTGCAGGCATGTCGTGAGCCCTATTTTATCCCCGAAAGTACTCCGCTAAACCATCAGTTACTTCAATTTCAAAAAGCAAAACGCAGAATCGGCATTGTGGTTGATGAATATGGTGATGTTCAGGGACTTGCAACAATGGAAGATATCTTAGAAGAAATTGTTGGGGAGTTCACAACGGACTACTCTACAACCAGCAGCTCAGATATCACTGCGCAAGAGGACAGCAGCTTCCTTATTGATGGCTCCGCCACCATTAGGGCGATTAATAAAGCGCTTAAATGGTCATTACCTACTAATGGCCCTAAAACGATTAACGGGCTTATTACTGAGTCATTGGAGTTCATTCCTGAGCACCCAGTTTGCATAAAGATTGGTAACTACGAACTAGAAGTCAGACAAGTGAAAGACGACAAAATCAAAACTGTGCGCGCATTTAAAGGTAAAGCGTAACAAATTGCCCATTTTTCATACTAAAACACTTAGTTTCTTGCGAGTTTGTACTAATATGCGTAAATTACAGACTTCGGCGTCATTTTAACTTTTTGATACATTTCTCTATCGCTTGAGTGCACCAATGGCAAACAGCTTTAACGTCAACGACAATGCCAATTCTCGAGAAAGTGCTAACAGCTCAGCCGTCTCAGAAAAACTGTTCAATGCCTACTCTCAGCATGTATCTCCCCTACTAGATCAATCATTTGATGCGATTGATGACACCTTGTTTGATCTTGCAAATAATGCAAGAAACAACAATGAGCAAAATCGCTATTTCGAAGCCATGCGTGAATTACGCCTCAAACGTAAAGCCATATGCACGAACATTGATCAATCTCTTCAATCTTTATTTCAATTTCCTTTCGAGCAGATAAAACTTAATACACCAGCGCCGTCACAAGTTGAATCTCTATCAGTGGTAGACGACAAGCAATTTGAAGAGCAGCTAGCGGTTGAGACAATGGCTAGTAAGTCACGAGCTAACTTTCAGCATATTCACCTAACTCTGCATCAACGCATGGCCGAGGCTTATCAGCTTAATGGTGATGAACTTAGTCCAGAGTCACCTGAGTTATTAGCTCATATCATTGCTAGCAGCTGCAAAAATCTCGATATCGAGCTCGGTGAGCTTCTTTTGCTATACAAGCACTTAGACAAACACTTATTTTCCAAGCTTGAAGAGCCACTAAACGCATTGAATGACACTCTAATTTCTGAGGGAATTCAGCCGGATCTAAGCCTGACTAAACGCAAACAATCCGTCCGCTCCAAGCAAGAAACAACAAGAGCTCCTGTCGCACACGATCATCGAGACATTACGGCACAAGAAAACACTACTCAAACAGCCACACAAACGATTAAGACACAGCATTACGCTAGCTCTCAAGACATCATCCAAGCACTGAATATTGTAAACGCCGCGAAGGAAGCGACAAATGAAGCAAGGTTTTTTGACGCCAAGACAATCAGCCAGTACGTGACACAACAACTTCAGAAAAGCTCAAGAAAACAAGTGGCCGAAAAAGATCTTGATGTTATTAATCTAGTCGGCTTACTGTTTGAGTACATACTCAACGACAATAATTTAGCGCCAGAAATGCAGGCGCTTATTGGTCGCTTGCAAATACCTGTACTTAAAGCGGTCATTCATAATCCTGTATTTTTCAAAGAGCATGCTCATCCGGCTAGAACCTTCATTAACAACTTAGCCACAGCAGCGATTGGCTGGACCAACGACAATCAAAACAGCGCACGAACAAAACTATACGACGAGCTTCGCTCACTCGTAGATGACATTATCGAAGATAAAAGTGGTCACTATGACTGTTTTACAGCGTCAAATTTAAAGTTAGAGCTTTTTATCGCGCGCGAAAACAAACGCCAAAAATTGCTCGAGCAACGTACGAAACTAACAGAAGAAGGACGCATTAAAAGCCGGGTTGCCCAAGAATTTATCGACTCAACTCTAAAAGCACTCGTTGAATCACATAGGAACTTACCTACTAGCATTTCTGAACTTCTAACCGGACCATGGAGACGAGTATTGTTCATCGCATTTCTTCGCGATGCGCAAGAACACAATTGGGATACCTGCAGAAAGACAACTGAAGACTTACTTTGGTGTACTAGAAAACATGCAACACAAAATGACCGTCAAAAGTGGTTAGCTCTGGTACCACGTCTGTTAAAGCAAATAGACGCCGAATTAACTCGTATATCGTTTGACCCCTACTCAGCCAATAGAATGCTTGCAGACATCAAAAAAGATCTTACAAGTATTTTCAGGGAAACAGCACTTAGCAACCAAAATGATGCCAGCCTCAATAAACCAAATAATGCTAGCAGCACAGGCGCAATCACAAAGCAAAAAAGCCTACGCCCTCAACTTAACAAGAATGTTGAGTTGTTAGCTCAGCTGGAAATTGGAAGATGGGTCCAAATAAAAATTAACGGAAATTTGAAACGCTACAAACTGATTAGCAGAGTAGACGAAGCAAACGTATATGTATTTGCCGATAGATTTGGCCTTAATCCAATAGAGTTAAGTTCC
>NZ_LWGF01001454.1:0-1374 GCF_001635355.1 Oleiphilus sp. HI0125 | reverse complement strand
GAACATCACTCACGAGTGATAACAGCTGAGTAGTTTTTAAACCCATCGCGCCAGGGTCTTGAATCGATTGACGATTGCGCCAAACTAGGGGGGAGTCGCCCGTAATAGCAAGTACGGGTACTTGATCTGCTTGGCTAGCACTCAGCCCCGTGATCATGTTGCTCGCACCAGGACCCGAGATTCCCATACATATTGAAAAGCGTCCGGCTGACCGCGCAAACCCGTCTGCCATATAGGCAGCACCAGCCTCACTTGCACACACAACCGCTTCAATACCTTCTACATCCACAAGAGCTTCAGAGAAATTATCGACATATCCACCTGGAATCATGAACACATGCGAAGCACCTTCGTCGCGAAGTGCTTGAATGGTGTAATGGCTGAGCGTCACTTTTTTCATTTGTGTTTATTCTCGTGTTACGCGCTGAATGTTCGAAGCAGCACGAAAGCTTGTTGAACGAAACTCGACGCTATCCGTTGCGACAATCGTTCTGCACTGCAAACATTTAACTCTGTATACGAACCTGATATGTTTGCGGCTCATTTTATTTTTTCAGTTCACAACGAATCATAAAGACAGCACGTGAGTAACGAAGTTCCACATAGCAACTCAAGCAATCCCAAAGCCAGCGAGAAAAATTATCATCATGGCGACCTTAAAACTGCGCTCGTCAACGCCGCTTTAGATCTGCTGACGACGCGAGGGGCAGAAGCACTGTCTTTGCGATCCTTAGCCAGCGAAGTGGGTGTCAGCCATATGGCCCCTTACGCACACTTCAAAAACAAGACTGAGTTATTTCAAGCGATCGCAGCATCAGGCTTTGAACAACTCCATGCGCGCATGGAGCAAGCCAATGTTGGCCAAGCTCCGTTAACGCTGATTCTCGATTACGGTACGCAATACATTGAGTACGCAATCAACAACCCTGCTCTGTACAAGTTGATGCTTAGCCAAACGCAAATCGCACCAGAAATGTCAGAAGATCTATCCAAGAGCAGCAAACGCCCTCATGCTCTGTTAGTCGATGCCTTTTCAAAAGCACCTCAAACCAAAGTCAGCAACAGTGTCCGCGCCCAAGGCGCATGGGCTATGGTGCACGGACTAGCCACCCTATTAATCGATGGCCATTTGAGTATTCCTGACAAGATGAGCATTCGAGATTATCTCGCTGCTACATCGACACAAGTCCAGATCAAATCCCCGCTCTAAACCGTTCGCTATAAAACTAATACAAGATTTCAATATCTGAGGTTGGGAACGCTACGCACGAGTGCACCCAACCAAACGTTTCATCCGATTTTCTGAGCTTCGCTTCAGGCGGGTTAAATACTTCGCCTTCCACCAATTTCACACGGCATAAACTGCATTCACCT
>NZ_LWGF01001453.1:0-1141 GCF_001635355.1 Oleiphilus sp. HI0125 | reverse complement strand
TCAAAGTACGACGATTCTCTAGTAAGAGCATTCGTTGCCGGTGCGCATTTTCGTCAGGTTAGTTTTGCCTTTGCCTCGGCTTATCAATCTGCATTAGAAAACATGTTTGATCTAGATCGAGATGCCATCGCAGCTCTATGCCATAACGAAAAAGGTGTGAAGAAGCCTCGCGAGATGCAAACTTGGGTCTACGAACAGAATGGTCAGCTGATGCTCGATAGCTATAAGAGCTTTGCTTCAGGAGGCACTGATGCGAAGACCATATTTGTTAGCGCAGTCGATCAACGTCCTGACGCAAATGGCGATATCGTACTCGTAAAATTAAACAATGAAGACAACAGACTCGGATTAGAGCCTCTACCTCCCCTTCCTTTTGTACCCGAACTGGCACACGCAAAACTCAAGCAAACCGGAATACGTATCCAGCGTGAGGATATTCTGGTCGGCAATGCGTTTAGTACGTACGTAAAACCATTTAGAACGGAAGAAGATCTGCATATTTTGGCAGCATTATGCGGCCAACGTTTATCCATTGCTCTAGAGCTAGACCAGACACAACTTGCTGAGCAATATATTGCGAGCGCGCACGCGATTCTTTTCATGCAGAAAAGCGACCGAAGCGCACCCTCAACGCACCTGACATTATCGGGAATCAAACAGCAGCTAACACGAACATTTGAACAACAAGACAAGCTTCTAGAAGATCAATTGCCTAGCTTTGCTAAAACATGGAAACGAGATAGCGCGTTGCTATCGCTCGCTGAAAGCGCACAAAAAGTAAGGACACAAAAAGCGTGGCAAAGCCTAGGCTAACTTACGCTCACGTTCTTTTGCCTTTTTAATAAGATCTCGGCGTAATCGCTCGCGTGCGTGTTTGATCCGAGTCGGCAAGACGCCATCACTCAAGTATTGATGAATCATTTCTTGAGAGCGAACTAAGCCGTTCACTTTAAACTGCCTATAAGTATTGCTCTGCTTNGCATCCAAGACACGCGCTTTCACATTGTCGCACCATTGAATATCTAACACGTCTTGTAGCTGCTGCTTCGCATCTTGATCACAAACAGGAACACTGACCTCGACACGATAATCGATGTTTCGGTTCATCATGTCTGCAGAAGAAATAAAATACTTAGGGTCG